>CAIRNL010000127.1 GCA_903879975.1 uncultured Chloroflexota bacterium
CCGATGTTGATCGTCACACCGGGCCGCCAACCGTTGAGCGCGTCGATAGCGGCCAGGTGGCGCATGAGGGCCACGATGGCGCTGCGTCCCTTCTCCGGTTCCACGCCGGCGTGGGCCGCCCTGCCCTCCACATGCACCGTCGCCCAGACTGCAGTCTTGCGCGCGGTGACGATGTCACCGTTGGCACGGGCGGCCTCCAGCGTGAAGGCCACGTCCGACGTGCGCGCGGTCTGGCGAATCAAGGGCAGAGAGCCACGGTCGTGGATTTCCTCGTCGCTCACCACGAGGAAGTGGATAGCGCCGTAGTGGCAGAAGCCGACGGCATCCAGTGCTCGCACCGCATAGAGGCCCGCCAACAGCCCTGCCTTCATGTCGCAGGTGCCCGGCCCCATGATCTTGTTGCCGTGGATGTTCAGAGGACGCGCCGCAGCAGTGCCGGCCGGGAAGACTGTATCGGCATGGCCGAGCAGGAGCACACGCTTGCCGCCGGCGCCCACTCGCCGGCCGAACAGGTTGTCGCCGAGCCGTTGCTGCGGCAACCGTTCGGTCGCAAAGCCCAGCCCGTCCATCCGTGCCTGCATCCAATCCTGCACCCAATCCACGCCCGGCTTGAGCAAAGTACCCGAGTCCACCCCCGTCAGCGTACGCAAGTCTGCGAGATAGTCGCCAAGATGATCGTGAAGATAAGAAAGAATTTGTGCGTTCATCATGTCGTCATTTTATCGCAGCAGGGACAGAATGGCAGGGTTGCGTTCAGCACTGTGCAGCGCTCGAGGCAGAACATGGATGTCCCGGCCGGCGACCTGCTTTGCGTTCCTCTCCGGCGTGCGGTAGACTAACCGCGCTATGGGGGTGGTCTTTCAAATTGCTGCAACGTATGCGCCCTATATCTATCTTGCCTGTGGGCTGGTGGCGCTCTATCAACTCTATCGGCTCTGGCAGGTGCGGGGAGAGCGGCGCCAGGCTGTTTTTTCTTTGGAACGCGAAAAGGCTGTCCGCGACCTGAGCGGCATCTTTTCCACGGCGATGATCTTGCTGGTCGTCATGGGCGTGACCTACTTTGCTGCGAGCACCCTGCCACGGGCAGCCGATACTATGCAGGAGGCGTCGCCGACGTTGCCCGCGCAGTTCGTCGTGGCCGTGACGCCGACTGACACGCCGTTGCCGGTCACTCCGTCGGCGACGCCGACCGGCACGGCGTCGCCGACGCCCGAACCGCCGACGCCAGATCCGCTCCAGGCGACGCAGACGGCCAACGCGCTGGCCAATGCCACAGCGACGCCCCGGCCACTAGCGCAGGCGCAGGCCAATTCGCCTGTCTGCTCCGATCCGCGCACAGTCATCTCGGCGCCGGGGAACGGGGCCGTGGTCAGCGGCGTTTTCAATCTGGTCGGCACCGCGACGCACGAACAGTTCAATTACTATAAGGTCGAATTTGCGCCAGGCGCCGATGCGCAGGAAGGATTCACCTATCTAGCCGACGGGCGCGGCCAGGTCTTTGACGGCACCCTGGCCAGCATCAACTCGCGCGGCTTTGCCAACGGCCCTTGGACATTCCAGCTGACCGTTGTCGACCAGACCGGCAACTTCCCGCCACCGTGCCGTGTGACGCTCACTGTCGGCAACTGATCCGGCTGCATGCCGTGCCAACGACGCCCAGAACCAGATTGACCCGTGCAACGTCTTCCAGGAACGCTTCGCTCTCCATCATCCCGTGACCGCCGCCGGCTGCGCATCATCGCCGCTGTGGCCGTAGCTGGGTTGCTCGTCTTCTTCGTCGCCGTGATTGCCTTCCAGTTGGGGCGATCGAACGGTGTGTCGGCCGCGCAACAGGCAGCCAGCACCGCCGAGGCCATGCGTGCGGCGCTGGCATCCACCTTCACCCCCACTGCGTCAGCGACAGCCACCGAAACGCCCGCACCGACCTTCACCCCTACGCTGACGCCGACACCCACTGCCACGCCCGCCAGCCCAGCAGAGTGGGCCGAACGCTACTACAACCTGATGTTGGAAGGGTTGAACACACTTTCTGTGCTCGACTTCAGCCCGGCGCGCGCCGATGCGTTGGCTCAACGCCTGGCACAGGAGCAGGGGCTGACCTACGTGCCGGCCAGCTACTTCGAACTGTCGGCTGGACCGTGGGCCGCATTCGTTGCCCCGCGCACGCCCGACGGCGTACCGCTCCCTATGTTCTTCTGGCGCAGCGTCGAGATCGGGAACCAGGTGACAGGGCAGATTCTCACAGATGCCGTCGCCGCTTTGGCCGACGCAGACAGTGGCTACACGCCCCTGGTCGCCGGCATCAGCCACGGCGCGCTCCGCACCGACGCCCAGGGACTCAGCCATATCGTCACCGTGGATCGCCCCGAAGCGCGCGGCAAGCTCACCGCCCACGTCTGGTCACAGACACTGCCGGGATCGAATTTCTCGGTGGTCTGGCGCAGCGATGACGACCCGCAGTGGACCTTCCGCGCCGCTGACACGAGCATTGTGCTGGAAGAAGACCCGGATCGCGTCCTACCCGACCTGTTGTTCAGCGGCCCACTGCCTGCCGACAGCGTGATCCGCACCGAGGAAGGCGCAGCCGGTATCTTTATCGAGCAGGCGCCCTTTGCGCAGCAGCGGCTCCAGGCGCGTTGGCAACCCAGTCTGGCCAGCGACAGTGACCCCAACGCGCCGGCCCGGCTCACCGGCTATCGGCTCGCCCAGGTCGAGGTGCAGGCCACACCGCTGAGCGCCCTGGCCACGATCCTGGCCTGGCTGCAGGATGGCCAGGTGAGCCGTGCCCAGTCGTATGTCGCACGGATCGACCTGCTCACCGATATGTTCAACCTGGGACTGGCAACACCGGGCGACTGGATGGCGGTCTACGTCAACGAACTCGACCGCGAGATGCAGGATGGCGGGCAATCGCTGCGCCTGCGCTTTTTCGACAACGCCGACCGCAACCGTACCTTTGAAGCCGTCTTCGAGCAGAACGCCGACAGCGGGCGCTATGTCTTGCAGGCCGTCAGCCCAGTGATCCTGGCCAGCAGCGCCGGCCTGGTCACGCCGGCGCCGCCGCGCCCCACTGCGGTGCCCACTGCGACGCCGCTGCCGGCAGCGGCTACCGGCGATTTCACCCTGACGGTGCCGATCTCAGATGTCATCGACGGGGCCGATACCGGCATTCTCAACCCGACGCTGGAGCCGACGGGCACGGCTACGCCGACCTTTACGCCGACACCGACCGACACACCCACGGTGACGCCCACGCCCAGCGAGACGCCGCTGCCGACCGACACACCGACGCCGTCGCCTACACCGACCGCAACGCCCACAGCCACACCGACGGAGAAGCCTCTGCCCATCCCGTCCATCCCTCCCGAAACGGTTGCCCCGCTGACCGGCTATATGCTGCTTACCGACACGGGGCGCCTGCGCGGTGGGCCGGGCGTGGAGTACATCGTCATCGCCGGCCTGGCCAATGGCACACCGGTCGACATCTTCGGGATCACTGAGGCCTTTGACTGGCTGCTGATCCGTGCCGCCAGCGTGGACGACGGCCGAGTGGGCGTGCTGGGCTGGGTCTCGACGCAACTCGTCGTGCCCTACGGCGACTTCAGCACTGCGCCGCTCTACCGTGCCGACGGCACATCTGTCGCAGAGCCGCCGGTCGCCGAGGGCGACCAGCCGTCACTGCTTTCCGCGCTGCCGACCTCCACAGCGACACCGACACCGCTGGTGACGCCTGTGCTGCGCCTGCCAGCAGTCGAGAGCCAGCCGGCCACGAATGTCCCCGCGCCAGAGAACGGGGAGCAGGTTGTCACGATCGGCGGCGCCTCGATCCCGCCCGATCCGCTGGCGCCCGTTGCTGCAGTGGCTGCCGATGGCCGGCCCCTGCAGCTGGACGTCGCCGGGGCCGTGATCGAAGCGTGGAGCGGGGTCTTCGGCGATACATCCGGCCTGTGGGTGCCTGCATCGTCGGCCCTGCTCTGGCCCGGCACTACCGCCTATGTCACGGCCAATCTCTCGGCCGATACCGCGGATGCATGGACAGCCACCCGCGTGCGCATCGTGGCCGCGCCGCAGACCGAGCGCGTCAAGGAGTTGGCGCTGCCTGAAATCGCTGCGGCTGTGGGGGCAGACACGGCGATTGCGTTGCTGGGCAGCCGCACAGCACCGGGCATCTACCTGCTCGAACGCGAGGGGCGTGCCCAGCAATTGTGGCAGTACGAGACGTCGGCCGCGTGGCTGGCCAGCGATCCGAATGCCGGCTTCGTGCTGCGTGAACCGCCGGCACCGGGCGGCATTCATACTGTCAGTTGGCTGCGCAACGACGGCAGCGGCCTGCAGTTCATTGCCCAGCCGTATCGTTCGATCAGCGGAATAGCGGGCGACGCCTACGGGGGCCTGTGGTGGATCGAGACCCCCAACGCCACCATCGACCTCTGGCAACTTTGGCACTACGACCCAGCCACGGCGCGTGTGGCGCTGCGTGTACAGGCAACGGGCGAGGTCTTTGGCGCAGCCAGCAGCCAGACCGTTGCGTCGCTCACACCAACGTTGGTTGCGGTGCAGCCGGTGAGCGAAGGCGATCCATCGGCTATCTATCTCTACGTCGACACGAGCGACACCACGCTGCTGCGGCCTTACACCGGCGTCTTCCGCCTACGCGTCGACACGGACGGCGAAGGCAAGAGCACACTCAGCGAGGGGCCCCAGCAGTTGCTGGAAGGGGGATCCTACCGAGGCCCGTTGGTGCTGAGTCCAGACCTCTCACGGCTGGCCTACTTTGCCTACGATCCAGCCCAGCCCAGCCTGACAGCCGGCGCCGTGAAGCCGCCCAACACGGTCAACATGCTGACGCTGTCGGGCCGCGGCGCCAGCATCATCCGGACAGCGTATGTGGCCGAGACGCGCTTCGAATTCCTGGCGCCCGAACTCGCCTGGCAGGGCAACGACCGTCTGCTGCTGGCACGCAGCCGCTTTGCACCCGGCCGCAACGACGAACCGGATCGTTTCGGCGTGGTGCAGGTACAGCTGCCGCCGCCCGGATCTTCGCCCGCCGATCCGATCGTGTCGAACTCCTACCTGCTGCCTCGCCAGCAGTCGCTCATGGACTTTGCCCCCTGTTTGGATCGTACAGCCGTGCTGGTACTGACGCGCGATCTCGACGGGGTGCAGCAGCTCGTCCGCTGGGAGGGACAAAACCAGGTTTTCCCACTCTTCGGCCTGCCTGCCGTGCTTGACCGGACTTTCCTCTGCTGGCAACCGTAAGATGCCATGGCAACTGCCTGAGGGCTGGAGCTATTTTGTCGACTGGCGCGATCTTCTGTTGGCGCTGGGCGGCATCCTCTCTGTTACGTTGCTGATCATCTGGTGGCGCCAGCAGACGCGCCATTGGCACCGCGTTGCGATCGCGACCTTCCTGATTGCGTTCGCAATGTCCTTCGCCAGTATCTATCTCTTCTGGGTGCCGCCCTACTACGCTGGTTGTGTGGACGGTTGTCCCGGCTGGCGCGGCTATCCGCTGCCGGCAGCCCAGATCACCTTGGCCGGCCAGACGCAGATCGGCCTCATCGACCTGCTGCTCAACACGCTGATGATCTGGCTGCTGGTGATGTTGGCAAGCCTCGCTGGTCGGATCGCAGCTGTGGCGATCGACTGGGAACATCGCTCGTGGCGCGGGCGGTTGCTGACCCTGCTGCTGCTCTTTCTCCTGCCCTGGGCCTTTCTGCCGCGCTACTTGCCCCCGCCGCAGCCGCTCACGACCGGCGAGGAACTGCGGCTGGTCACCAATGCGCGGCGTGCTGCCGAATCGACCTACGGCATCACGGGGCTATGGGTGCAACGCCTAGCCCTGGAAGACCTGCGCCAGCTCAACCCCAACCCACTGGGCGAGCAGACGCCCGATCTCAACGCCGTGCGCAGCCAGGTCTGTCTGCGCGGCTATACTTATTTCTATGTGCCGTGGCGCCGCTACCGGGTCAGCCTGGAACCCACGGGCGTGACCGCCCTCAGTATCACCGAAATGCCGCTGAACGGCTCCTGCTGGGGCGAGGGATAGCAGGAGGGAGGTTCCCTCGCTTGCTATCCCTCGCCTGTAGGTCCGCTCAAACGCACATCTGCCGGTGGGAAGAGAGGCACTTCCAATTCAGGCGCTCAGCGCGGCCCACACGCGTTCCGGCGTGAAGGGAATCTGGCGCATGCGCAACCCCGTGGCATCGCGGATGGCATTGGCGATTGCCGGGGCCACGCCGTCCATCGGAATCTCGGCCACCGCCTTGGCGCCATACGGGCCGCTCGGCTCATAGGTCTGCACGAGGATGGCCTTGATGGTCGGCACTTCGTCGGCAGTATAGATACGATAAGCGCCGAGCCGTGGGTTGAGCACCCGACCCTCGGCATCGTAGACCATCTCTTCGCAGAGTGCGTAGCCCAACGCCTGCACCATGCCCCCCTCTACCTGGCCTGTCGCCGTGACCGGGTTGATGGCAATCCCGCAGTCGACAGCCATGACCAGGTCAGTGCAGGTCACCTGGCCTGTCTGTGTGTCCACTTCTACTGCGGCAAACTGGGCGGCAAAGGGTGGCGGACTGACATAGCTCATGTGCGAAGCGGTGGCCATGATCTGGTGTTGATCGGCCTGGTGCAGCGAGTGCAGTGCCACTGTCGCCAGGCTGACCCGGCGGCCGTCGGGCGCCACGACTGCGCCATCTTCCAGCCACAGCCGGTCGGCGTCGATGCCGGTGAGCAGGTGATTGGCAGCATGGCGCACGATCTGCTCGCGCACCTCTTCCGACGCCTTGAGCACGGCGCCGCCGGAGATATAGGTGGTGCTCGACGCGTAGGCACCGGTGTCGAAGGGGGTAAAATCGGTGTCGCTGGAATAGACGATGATTTGATCGAGCGACACACCCAGGGTTTCAGCCGCAATCTGTGCCAACACCGTGTCGGAGCCCGTGCCCAGGTCGGTGGCGCCGATGAGCAAGTTGAAGCTGCCGTCGTCGTTTAGTTTGATCGAGGCGGCACCCATGTCCAGGCCGGCGATGCCGGTACCATGCATACAGATAGCCAGGCCGATACCACGGCGGATGTGCGGTTGCGCAGGATCAACCTTCCACGCCGGGTCGAAACGGCGATCCCAGCCAACGGCCTGCTTGCCGGCGGCCACGCACTCGTCCAGCCCATTGGAGCGCACTATCTGCTCAAAGCCTTCACGCCCTTCGCCCATGGCCTTGGCCAGCGGCAGATCCTGGCCCACCTTGACCCAGTTCAACCGCTTGAAATCCAGCGGGTCCATGCCCAACTGCTCGGCAAATTCTTCCATATGCTGTTCGAGGCCGAAGAGCGCTTGCGGCGCGCCGTAGCCACGGAAGGCGCCGGGCGTCGGCTTATTGGTGTAGGCAACATCACAGTTGAAGCGCGCATTGGGCAGCCAGTAGGTGCTGAGACCGCGGAAACCGGTCACCATCTGAACGGTGAGGCCATGCGTGCCATAGGCACCGGTATCGGCCACGACCGTGAGGTCCATGCCGACGAGTTTGCCGTTGGCATCGACGCCGCTGCGATAGCGCAGGAGTTGCGGGTGGCGCGAGCGAGCGCTGGTGAACTCCTGTGCGCGCGTGTACTCGAAGCGCACCGGTCGCCCCGTGGCGATGGTCAGATGCGCGCACAGATCCTCAATGAGCATCTCCTGCTTGCCGCCAAAACCGCCGCCGATACGCGGCTTGACGACGCGAATCTTGCGCGGCGGCAGGCCGAGGAGCGGAGCAACCATGCGCCGCACGTGGAAGGGCACCTGTGTACTCGTCCGGATCACCAGGCGATCGTCTTCGTCCCACCAACTCAACACGATGTGCGGCTCAATACTGGCCTGCTGCACCTGGTGGACACGATATTCGCTTTCGTAGATATGCACGGCGCCGGCCAGCGCGGCGTCGACGTCGCCGTGGTTCACGTGCAGAACCTGTGCCAGGTTGCGCTGCGCGTCATGAATCTTCACGGCGTCCGGCTCGTCGTGGATGAGCGGTGCGCCCGGCTGCATGGCATCCACCGGATCGAAAACGGCGGGCAGCACCTCGTACTCGACCTCGATCAGCTCCAGAGCCTGTTGGAGAATTTCAGGTGTCTCCGCTGCAACGACGGCCACACGGTCGCCGACATGGCGCACCTTGGTGTCCAGGCTCACCTGGTCGTATGGGGGCGGATTGGGATAGCTCTGTCCACCGGAGGCATAGAGTACCCGTTCCACATCTTCGTGGGTCAGCACCGCGTGCACGCCGGGCAGGGCCAGTGCCTTGCTCTTGTCGATGCGCACGATGCGGGCGTGTGCGTGTGGGCTGGTCAGCAGGCCGCCGTGGAGCATGCCGGGCATCTCCATGTCGTCGGCAAAGACAGCGCGCCCCTTGACGAGTTTGAGCGCGTCGACTTTCGGCTCCGGCTTGTTGACGATCGCCGTAGCCGGCGGCGCTAGCTTGACCGGCACCGTCTGGGTGCGTGTCCGGACGTCAGTGCCACCCGGCTCAATGCCGTCCCCGCCGTCTCCTCCCGTCGGCCATTCCCATCCCTCGGGCGCGTCGATAATAGGGACCGTATAGGAGGGTGGTTCTTCGCCGCGCAGCTGTGCGGCCGCGCGCAGCACGGCCTGCACCGGCTTCAGATAGCCTGTGCAGCGACACAGCACGCCGGCCAGCGCAGTGCGCACCTCTCCTTCCGTCGGATTCGGGTTTTCGTCCAGCAGTGTTTTGGCGGCCAACAGTTGTGCCGGCGTGCAGAAACCGCACTGAATTGCGCCGCAGGTCACGAACTGCTCTTGAAGCGGGTGCAGCTCGTCATTGCGCGGGCGGCTCAACCCTTCTGCGGTGAGGATCGAGGCCCCATCGGCCTGTGCAGCCAGCATGACACCGCTATTGACCAGCCGGTAGCGATGCGGATGATCGGGCTTGAGCGCCAGCAGCACAGCGTCGGCGCCGCTCTCGCCTGTCTCGTCGCCATGCTTGACGCTGAAATAGCGCAGGCGGCGCAATGTCGTACGCAGCAGTTCACCAGGGTGAACGTCGATAGCATGGTCGTTGCCATTTACAGAGATTGCGATCTGCATAGATTGTTTTCCCCATTCGTCCGAAAAATTTCAGAGGGTATCTCCACGCTGTCATGGTCGTGCCGGCGGCACTTGGGACGATTCACTGTGACATACGCCATCCACCGCCGACATAGAGCAACTGCCCCGTCAACCAGCGTGCCTGTTCCGACGCCAGAAAGACGATCACATCCGCCACATCCTGTGGGGTGCCGAGCCGGCCGAGCGGTGTGCCGGTACAGATTGCCTGCTCGCTCGCCGGTGTGATGTAGCCAGTCTGGATCGGGCCGGGCGCAACCAGATTGACGGTGATACCGTACCGGCCCAGCTCCGCCGCTGCCGACCGGCTGTAGGATTCAATGGCATGTTTGCTGGCCGCGTAGCTGATATTGGCCGTGTGCGCGTGCGCTGCGTCAGTACTCACCGTGATGATGCGGCCCCACTGTGCAGCACGCGCCAGGTGGCGCTGAGTGAACTGATGGATGAGCAGTGCAACCGCACGGCTGTTGACAGCAAAATGCCGGTCAATGACTTCGGCGGTGGGCAGAAAGACTCCACCTTCCTCCGCAGTGACCAGCGCCGGGTCAAAGGTTTCGGGCACACACCAGGTGTGATTGGCCACCAGAATATCGGCTGGCCCCAGCAGTTCTGTACAGCGATCGAAAAGCGGCGCAATCGCCGCAGCATCGGCGAGGTCTGCGGGCCAGGCAACTGCTTCGCCGCCGGCTGAACGGATCGCATCGACCACGACTGCAGCCGGCTGTTGCTGCATTGCCCGGTAGAGGGCGTCGCCGCCGATGCCGGCTACACGCGCCTGCGCAAGTTCTGCCTGCGTATACGCGACCGGCGCATGAAAATAGGTGAGAAAGACGCGCACGCCCTGCGCTGCCAGCGCCTGCGCGGCTGCCGCACCGATCCCGTGATTGGCGCCCGTGACGATGGCGACTTTGCCTGCAAGGTGTGGGTCGATCATGGAACCTGCCAGTACGCCGACCAGCTCATCCGGCCAGTTCGGTGAGGACGCGCTGCTTGAGCAGGGCAGCCATGCTGCGGCGGTAGGTGGCGCTGCCCTTGTAGTCGTCGGGTGGGTCCAGCGGTGCCCCCTCCAGCACAGGCCGGGCGGCAACACCGCACAGCGCCATGCGCGTCGCTGCGCCATCCCGCACGGCCAGCGCCGCCACAATGGGCCGGTCAGCGGGGGTGCGTGCCACGCGTGCGTTGGCACCCCGTTCGATGCCTGCGGGCAACAACACGGCAGTCACCAGCCCTCTGATCTCGCCCAGATCGGCCAGCGGCGTCACCGCTTCGCCGGCAAGGCTGGCCGTGACCACGTGCGCCCCCAGGGCCAGCAGAGCGGCATAGAATTCGCTGTCGCTCTCTGCGGCGACGATCACGCCGCCGACGGTCGCCTGGTTGCGCAGGTTGACGGGTCCTTCTGCGTGGGCGGCGCGCACGAGCAGCCCGCCGGCCAGCGCCGCCGTGCCCGCATATTCGCAGACATCGGTGAGCGTCGCCAGGGCGCCAATCGAAAGGTACGGACGCCCGTTAAAAAGGTCGGCACGGATCGCGCGCAACGGCAGGTCGCGCAGATCCACAACACCGTCGACAGCCGTCAACGCACGCGTCTCGAGCGCGCCGACAAGGTGCGCGCCGCCGGCCAGTGGGACGAGCGTGACATTGTCGCGCGCGAGCAGTGCGAGTGCTGCATCCACCGACTCCGGCCTGTGATATTCCTTGAGAATCGCCATAAATCCCTGCCTGTGATCGAGGAGAGTTGAATATCGAATGATTACATTATAACGCAGGCAGGCATGAATTCCCGAAGTGTGAAAACCTACCACTGTTTCGTGGGACAAGAAGCATCACAGACCTGCCCCTCCTGGGTGGCCGTTCTCGGCAAAGTGACAGATCGGCCTCCAATGGGGCATCGTGTAGGACGATTGGGCAAAGCGCCCTATCGTCGTGTCGATCGAGCGGCCTGTTCACTTTCAGACGCCGGTCGAGACGGCGGGCAGGCACGATGAGGTCGCGATCGGGTACCGGAGGATAGGCCACGGCGACGGTGCAGACCGGCTATACGCTGTCAAACTCAACCCCAACAAAGCCGCAACGATTCAATTTGCTGCAGAGGGTGCAGCGGTTGTGGCGGCAGAAGATTGAAGAATGGCGCGACAACGGCCGGCGATGGAGGGTTCACACCACCGAAGAGGCGCCCGCGTCGTTGTGTGCGGGACTTTGTGCGGCGGGTAGCGCCTGATTCGCTGCGGCCACAAACGTGTGGATCGGTTCGGGCAGGATCATCGAGGTCAGATGCGGCTCGCAAGCAGCGTCGGCTGCCTCCTCGTATGAGGCCAATTGGCGGAGCAACTGGCGGGAGTGCCGGCGAACGTCCGCCTTAGCAGCGGCATGACTGACCACAAAGCGCAGCAAAGTCAACGCCAGTTCATGATGCCCCTGCCGCCAGCAAAGCTGTGCCTGCCTGGCGATAGCAGCCAGGAACAGAGGGAACAGTTCCAGTTTGTAAGCCAGCAGCATGGCAGCATCCAGATATGCCTGGGCAGGCGCCCATTGTTGACGGGCCAAGTCAATTTCGCCGGCCAGAACCTGCGCCTCGGTATAGACTGCTTTCATCTCCAGACGCCGGCTTTCGGCCAGAACTTGCTCTATGTAGGTGTGCGCAACGTCCAGTTGCTGCTGGGAAAGGTGAAAGCGCGCCAGGGCCAGCAGGCAAAAGGGAGCAATTTCTTGCAGGTTGCGTTGCCGCACCAGTGCGTGCGCCTGTTCGAAGAAATTGGCGGCTTCCGCGTTGCGGTTCAGATGAAGCGCAACCTCGCCGGCGCGGATCAGCGCATAGGCGATGCCGCGCTGATATTCGACGGTACGGAAACTTTCCAGTGCGGTCAAGCTGTGCTGGTAGGCATCTTCCAGTTGGCCCAAGGCAAGCAGATTGGCAGCAATGCCCCAGTGGGCATACCCGATCCCTTCCAGATCATCCAGCGCTTGATTCAATTGCAGGCATTCATGCAGGGTACTCAGCGCCTGCACATAATTGCCCAGATCGGCGGAAATTGCGCCCAGATTATTGAGGATAATCGTGCGGAGCATCAGGTTGTCGAGCGACAGGGCAAGTTCGCGTGCTTCTGTGAAACACGCACGGCTGGTCAACGGGTGACCGGACTGGGCATGAGCCAGGCCGAGCCCATTCAGTGCCCAGACAACGCCCGTGCGGTCGCCGAGTACACCATAGAGCGCCTGTGCCTGGCCAAAATGCAAAATGGCGTCCGCATGATGGCACGCATTCTTGGCCAGATAGCCAAGGCGCATGACGCAAAAGGCGATCTCAGCAGTGTCGTTGAAACGCGTAGCAATCGCCAGGCTTTGCTGCACCAGCTGCTCGGTCTGAGCAAAGTTGCCCAGGTAGAAATGAAGGCGCGCCAGCCGGCTCATCAGCCGCCCCGAGAGGAGTACGACGTCCTGGCGCTGCGCGTGGGGTGATCGCTCGATCTGTGCCACTGCATCCGTGAACCACTCAGTGCCGGCGCGGTACTGGCTACGCGCGTCGAAAAACTTGTGCATCACGTCCACCATCCCGTCCAGCCAGCCGACAGAGAGGGGAGTGTCCAGATGTTCCATGAGCCAGTGCCATGCGGTGCGAATATTGTCGATCTCCCCCTCGATCGCACGCACCTTGGCCGCCGCTGTGCCGACCTCCAGATCCTGGTAGCTGTGCAAGAAGGCAGCGAAGAAATGGGCGTGGGTAGCGCCAGCCAGGTGAAACAGGTCGGGGTCGGCGCCTAGTTTCTGCCCCAGAAATTGGCGCATCAACTCGTGAAGAGAATAGCGCGTCGACAGATGCCGCACGATTAGCGCATGGTCGACCAGGGTTGCCAGAACAGTCGGACCGGCGCCGGCCACCACGCTGGCGGCGTGGCGTTCAAAGCCGCCCCGAAAGCAGGAAAGCAGCATGAGCACCCGCTGTTCGTGGGGGGAAAGGCGCTGCCAGGTCGATTCAAAGACGGACTGCACGCTGCGCTGGCGCAACGGCACATCTTCCTCGGCTGTCGCCAACACAGCGGGGCTGTGTTCGATCTCCCCCGCAATCTCCGCACAGGAAAGCGAGCGAACCCAGCCGGCGGCAAGCTCAATGGCCAACGGGATCCCGTCGCAGAGCCGGCAGATGGCAGCTACCGCTGCCGCATTCTCTGCGGCGAGCACAAAGCGAGCAGAGACTCGACGCGCCCGCTCGACAAAGAGCCGCACGGCATCATACTGGGCAATTGCATTGACCTCGCGGTCTGTCCATCCTTCCTGCAGGCGGCGGTCGGCTGGCGGTGTAGCCATGCCGCCGACATCGAACACCCACTCTTTGCGCAAATTGAGGCGAACGCGTGCAGTCCCCAATACCTTCACTGCCGGCGCCTCTGCCAACAGACTGGCGATCATGGGAGCACAGCCCGGCAGATGTTCCAGGTTGTCTAAAACCAGCAGCAGCGCGCGCGGCGCCAGATGCGCCAGGACGGCTTTGAGCAAGTCTGTCTCGTTATTGGCGGGCAGATGGAGCGCAACGGCCATCGCCCCAGGAACCTGCGCAGCCCCATCGACTGCGGTGAGGTCGACGAAGCAGACCCCGTCAGGGAAGGAAGCGCCGATCTGGCGGGCGATCTCCAGCGCCAGCCGGGTTTTGCCGATGCCGCCGAGCCCGATCAAGGTGATAAGCCGGCAGTCCTCATCCTGCAGGAACTGCAGGAGATGAGCGACTTCATCGCGGCGGCCGACGAACCGGTTGGGATGCTGCGGCAAGCCATCGCCTGCGACCGTTCTGGGGGGCGCTGTGTTCAGCGCTTCGCCGGCGCCTGCCGGAAGAGCGGGTATGGCGGGAGCTGCCGCTTTGGATGCAGGAAAGTCGCCGCGCTGAATCTGCTCGTAGAGCGCCACGGTCTCCGCCTGGGGGTCTGTGTTCAACTCCTGTGCCAGCAGTTGGCAGCAGCGTTCGTAGTGTGCCAGCGCGGCCCGGCGTTGCCCGCTCCAAGCGAGCAGTCTCATCTGCGCACGATGGGTTTTTTCGCTCCAGGGTTCGAGGGCAAGCAGTTGGCTCGTGTAGCGCAGACCGGCAGGGTCGCAATGTGCTGTGAAATGATCGACCAGGGATTCCAGCGTCTGGACGGCGAGGAAATGCAGCCGTTCGCGGGTAATGGCCTGCCATTCCTCGAAAGGCTGCGCATCGGCCACATGGAAACCAGCCAGGAACTCGCCGGTGTAGGCGGCGACTGCCGCCTGGCGCACAGCGAGTGGCTGGTGTGCGGCGCAAGAATGTTCAAACTGCTCGACATCGACCTGGCAGGGCGTGGCTGGGTTGAGCGCAACCATCGTGCGGTCGACCTGCAGGAGAGCAGGCATTTGCTGGCGCAGATTGTGCAGTACCTGGCGCAGATTGGTCAAGGCGTCCGGCTCAGCCTTCTCCGGCCAGAGCAACGCAGCCAGTGCCAGCCGGCTCTGACCGCGCTTTTGCAGCGCGAGATAAAAGAGCAATGCCTGGCTCTTGGCCAGAAGTCCGGTGACTGGATGGCTATGGAAGGTGATTCTCGGGCTGCCCAACAGTGTAAGCTCGATCATCAGAAGTCCATTCACATTGCATTCACGACTTCGCCCAGCTCAATTTACGTTGTGCTTGAATACTTTGTCAAGTGATCAACAAACCATTTACGGCTGCGTTACGGCGATCTGGTTATCTGAATGGGATTGTGGTGAGTCGCTGTTTGCATCCGGAGCAGAATCGTCGGTGTGTGCAACAAAGGTCTGCGTGCTGATCAGCTACTCAGAATACACTGCGTAACATTGAGCCAGTCGTACAGGAGAGCATTTTTATGTCCCGAATCGTCAGCCTACTGATTGTCGTGATGATTGCAGTGCTTCTACCAGCAGTCAATCCGAACATTGCTAGCGCTGCGCCATTGGCGCAGCTTGCACCGTCACAACCCACCCCACTGCAAAGCGGGCGCGCACTCCCGGACGGCATGGAAGCACCATCGCTGTTCGACAGCGCAACACTGGCGGCAAAGATCGATGTGGCCAAATCTGCTTACATTCCAGAAGACGGACTGCTGGCTCCCGGCGAGACAATTTCCTACACAATTACAGTGTTGCCAGAACCCGCCGCCATCCTCGAAGGAATCACGGTCTACACCCTGACCGACACCCTGCCCGATGGCGTCACCTACGTTGCTGGCTCCGCAAGCGTGACGCCAACCAGCACAAGCGGAAACACCCTGGTCTGGCAGCTGGACACCCAAGGGGTTGCGACTGCCATAACCTACCGGACACAGGTGGGGCTGGACACACGCGGCGTGCTCACCAACACCGTGGTCGCCACACTCGATCTTCTCGGGAGCAGCAGCACGACCGCCGCAGCAGCGGTCGAAGTCGCCGATGTGATCTTGGATATCCTCATGTCTGCGCCGACAGCGGTTGCTGCCAGCCCCATCACCTACACCTTTACAATCGTCAACGAAGGTGTCAGCGATTCTGATCCCCTGACCGTGTACACCGTCGTGCCAGCCAATGCCCAGCACAGCAGCGGCGGCACCGTCGATGAAGATGGCGTCGTCACCTGGCAGCTGCCGCCTCTGGCCGCCGGTGACGCCACCGAAGTGCAGATGGCTGTTGAGGTGCTTGTTGGGATGACGCAGCTTGGCCAGGTAGCACAGACGACTGTCGCCGCCGCCGCGCCTGACATCGTCGGCGGTGGCCTGGCGGAGCCAGGGGAGTGGCCGTGGCAGGTCGCCCTGCTTGACAAAGATATCAATGTCCAGTTTTGTGGCGGCTCACTGATTGCGCCCGATCTGGTGCTCACCGCAGCCCACTGCTTGGGCGAAGACTCTACAGAGCGCGTTGCGGACCGCATCAGCGTCTGGGTGGGTGCGCACGATCTGACCGAGCTCGATCAGGGACAGATCATCGACGTCAGCTATGCCGCCCTACACACGAACTACGATCCCTACACCACCGACTACGACATCGCTCTGCTGCGCCTGGCAGAGCCAGCACAGCTCTCAGCCGCTGTGCAGCCGGTACAACTGGCGATGCGTGCCGACGAGAATCGCTATCGGCCAGGCACCGTGGCTGCCGTGACCGGCTGGGGATCTCTTGCCTGGATGGGTGACTATCCTGACATTCTTCACGAAGTGAGTGTCGGCATGGTTGATCGGGATGCCTGCAATGCTGCCTATTCCACCTTATTTGGCGAGCCTAACGTCATCACCGACCGCATGATCTGTGCTGGTTTTCCTGAGGGAGGCAAAGACTCCTGCCAGGGTGACAGCGGCGGCCCGTTGGTGGTGCCCGACGGCATGGGGGGCTGGCTCCAGGTGGGCATCGTCAGCTGGGGGAGGGCACCGGAAGACCAACCACAGTGCGCAGCTGCCGGTTATCCTGGCGTCTACGCCAGTGTACCCACCCTGCTGAGCTGGATCGAAGGACCCGGGCAGGCCACCTATATGGGTCCAGAGTACGCCATGGTCACCGATGGCAGCGGGCGCCCGGGCCGCACCGCCCTTGACTACGGCGCGCTCGTCGGCACGGTTGTCGGGCAGTGGGAGCGGGTTTTCCTGCCAACTGTCGCAAAGTAAATGCACCAGCCTGATTTCACTGTTCTGAGTCAATCACAAAACAAGGAGTGATTTCAATGGTACAACATGTACGAATCCTTGCGCTTCTGCTCCTGCTGATTTTGCTCTGCACAGCGTTGCCTGCCACCACCCATGCTGCACCGACAACGCAGAGTCTTGTCAGAGTGGAGACCACTACACTTGTACGTCTGCGGCAAGGACCAGGCCAGAATTTTAACTATACTTTCGAGTTGCCTTTTGGCACAGGATGTCAGGTGACCGGGCGTAGTTCCGACAACCTCGGCAACACTGACTGGTTTAATGTGTATTGTGACAACTTTGGAACGGGATGGCTGAAGGAATCTTCAGAAAGTTTTCTACTTCTACGGTTCACTCAAGGATCGAGAGATGCCGTACCCTGGATCGGTGGCGTGCAGCCGACTCTATCAGCCCAATGGCGCGCTGAATTCTTCCCAAATCGCGACCTTCGCAACGAGTGGCCTGCCTTTAGCTCAGTCTCAGGGTGGGATGCACTCACAAGTGAGCGTCTCAACTTCAACTGGGGGTACGGTGGGCCAACCAACCCGATCGACGGAACACCCTTTCCGGTCGACGATTTTTCAGCCCGGTTCACGCGAACATTCAGCAATCTTGCACCTGGCAACTATCGGATCAGCGCACGGGTAGACGATGGTGTGAAAATTTTCGTCAACAATCAACTCGAGATCGATGATTGGCGGCTGGGATCGGTTCGCCCGATCGACAAGATACTCACTCTGGCCGGTGATGCCTACGTCGTAGTGGAATACTTCGAGCAGGTTGGAGAGGCAACTTTGGAGTTCAGTCTCACGCCAGTGTCCACAAATTATGTGCCACCTGCTCCCTCGTCACCGCCAGTCTCCAATCTTCCAATTCCGACCGATGGCTGGCGTGTACAGTACTTCAATGGCACTTCGCCGGTGGGAGCACCAGCGTATGAAACCACGATTGCCCGCGCATGGGATGGAAGTATGCTGAGTGAGCAGTGGGGACCCGGAGGACCTCCAGGGGTTGCTTCAGACTATTTTTTCGTAAGATATGAAGGAAAGTTCCAGTTTGAAGCTGGGGACTATGGTTTCACAACGCAGAGCGACGATGGGGTGAGGGTCTGGGTGAATGATCTCCATCCGATCAACAAGTGGTGGGATGGTTGGAGCACAGAAACGGGAAACATACAACGGATCGGGCCGGGGTACCACACGGTTCGCATCGAATACTATGAGAAGACTGGCGATGCAAGAATTAAGGTTTGGTGGTCACCACGGGGACCATCTGGTTGTATGAGTGCAGGCCAGTGCCCCGCAGGATAATCAGCCGTACTTTTGGGGAGACAACAGATGATCCACAAATCTTTTTTCTACCTGTTCGGCCTGATCGCCGCAGGGATGCTGCTTGTGGCCTGTGGCGGCGCCGAACCCACGCCGACGCCCACAGCAACGCCACAGTCAGCGCAGCCCACTTTCACCCCAACGACTGCACCGCAAGAGCCGTCAGCCTCGCTGCCCACACCGACGCCGGCAACGCAGCAAAACGCTCCCGCGCCTGCAGCGTTCGCCCTGCCTGCAGCGTTTTACTATATTGATCGAACCTCCGGCCAGATCATGCGCATGGAACGTGATGCGAGCACTGTGACGCAGATCACCAACGAAGGCGCCTCAATCACTGCCTTTGATGTTGCGCCGGTTTCCGGCGATCTGGTCTATGTCGCCAATAACAGCCTTGTCCAGAGCGACGCACGTGGAGGAAATCGCGTGGTCAAGCTCCAGGGACCGTTGCTGATCGACGACGGTAGCCCCAATCCATTCCCTGGTGTCGTTATTCGGAACCCAATCTTCTCGCCAGATGGGCAGTACATTGTCTTTGGACTGGGAGACCTTTATCTGATGGCAACTGGCCCAACGACTGCCTACCAAGCTCTGATCCCGGCAAAAGTAGAAGTGTGGGGTACGCAGGAGTTCTGGCCCGATAGCTGGTCACCTGATGGGCAGCGGCTGCTGGTCTATGGCTCTGCGCTGGGACCACCCGTCAGTTTCATCTACACGTTGGCTACCGGGACAACCTTGCCGATCAACTCTCCTATCTCAGAGGGTAGGGTGTGGGGAGCCGATGGCCGTATGCTCTATATGACGGGGGCCTCGCCTGGTTTCATCTATGAGCAGGAACCTGGCCTGGCGCAGATTGATGCTACATCTGGAGCCGTGACGAAGCTACTGCGCAGCGAATCAGCAGCGCCTGGTGCGATTGGGACGCTGGCGGCTGCCGCCTACGCACAGGATGATGGTCGGCTCCACGCCTATATTGCCACGTACACAAACCCAGATTCGCTGGAGAATGCACCGCCACTCCCGCCCTTCGATCTCCATGTCATTGATACTGGGACGGGTGCACTCACTCCTGTTACAGCGCCCTCTCTCACCACAGAGCAGTTGTCCAGCGCATTATGGGCGCCAGGCGGCACAGGTTTGGTCTACCTGGATCAGACTGAGTTGTTACCTGTCCCCGGCAACATGCTACTGCCCACCGGCCAGCTATTCTGGGCCGGCGTGGGCGAAAACAGCGGCTGGCCGCTGGGCGTCGTAGGCAGTGCACCCCGTTGGCTGCGGGAGACGTACAGCCCCTACCTAGCGCCCATCGTCGTTCCTGCTGCGGTTTCCTCACAGCAGCAAGCGCCAGCGCAAGTCGACGTGTCCGACCGCATTGTCGACAACCGAGACCCGACTGTCGAGAAAATTGGCGACTGGTACACTGGCAGCGGAGGTCAGGACTATGGCAGCGACTGCCTGTGGACGCCGCCAAACGGCGGTTTCTTGAATGTACGACCAGGATTGCCGCTCGCAGGCTACTATACACTTTCCACCTGGTCCTGCGGCAATCCCAACGATGACCAGGTGGGCTATCCGGTGAGTGTGATCAGCAGTGAGGCCAAGCTGCTCAGCGAAGCCCCAGTGTATTCAGGGTTGGTCGACCCAAGCCAGACACCGGGCCAATGGCAGGAAATTGGCGTCTACTACTTGGAGCCAGATGCCCTTGTGCAGGTCTATTCCAGCAGCCGAGGCAATGCAATTTTCGACGCAATGCGCTTCAGCTATCAACCAGGGCAGAGTGGCGCCCAACCGGTACAGCCGGCACCCACACCGACACTCCGCTGGAGCAACAATCCGCCGTCCCCTACCGAACAAATCATTCAACAGGAAGTAATCGGTCATGACTTCCGCCTGCGTATGAATCGTTTCAACAGTGAACCACCAGCCCAGATCGAATCGATGACCTTTGATGACTGTGGCGTATTTCCACGCCCAGGCTGCAGCGGGCAGCGCAGTGGCTATCGGGTGCGCGTTGCGTTTCAGGGGAAGGAGCTTCTTTATAACATCGTGATCTCGCCTGATGATCATGTTGAACTGCTCAATCTTGAGCCTGCTCCCTTTCTGCGCGAGCAGCAGTGGCTCTACCTCGAAGGGTACTACGATCAGACAAGAGCCATGCGGATGTATCGATACGTAGGCAGTGACAGTAGCTGGCATACAGCGACCCAAATCGACCTGACCGATCCTCTGGGGCGTGGCGGAAGCCCTGGTACGCCTGTAGACGGTGCACTGCTCGAACGGCTGGTCGACCAATATGGTGTGATCTCGCTGACCACACCTGATGGGCTGACGCTGCGTCTGTATGGTCGCGGCAAGCAAATGAGCCTAAGCGAGGCCGACCTGGCTGTCCTGCTGCAGATGCTCTCCAGTGGGTTAGTCCCTACAGGGTAGGCCTTTCTATAGCTGACTGTGTCCGTCCTGCAACAGATGCTCGTGATGTCACATAAATCTGTCAATCGAGCAGAGCAAAGATTAGTGAGGAGCCGTTCACCTTTGGCAGTTGCCAGAAAGGGGTCTGACATGAAACAGGTATGGAGATTGTTCGTTGTGGCGATCGTGGTGGCAGCCCTGTTGTTCCCTGTGGGCAGCAGCGCTCACGGACTGCACGCTTCCCTTGCAGCAGGGGAAGACGAGACACTGCCGGCAGCTGCGGACACAGCCTGCCAGGACGAGATCGAGGTCACCAGCGTGGGGGACGCCGGCCCAGGCACGCTGCGCCAGGCGTTGGCCGATCTCTGTGACGAAGGCGTGATCACCTTTGCCGATGAACCGACGGACAGCGATTCCTTCTACATTGACCTGACCAGCGGCGAACTGGCCATCGACAAGCAGGTCGTGATCCGCGACGAACAGAGCACGGCCGCTCTGTCGGGTGGCGAAGAGAACCGCGTGTTTATGGTCGGCGGCGGCGCTGTCCTGGTGCTTGAAAATCTTTCCATTTACGAAACTCGGGTCTTTGAAGAAGGTGCGGGCGTCTATGTGGCTGAAGGCGGCCGCCTGCAGGTGTATAACAGCGTTTTCATGAGAAACGGCGCACGTGCAGGGGGAGCTGTGTTCATTGCGCCCGGCGGTGTGGCCGAATTCAGTGATGTAGAGCTATCAGGGAACCTTGCCCTCGGTAAAGGTGGCGCCATCGCTTCCAGCGGGACGCTGACGCTGACCAATACATCGCTGCTCGGCAACAGTGCGCACATCGGAGGCGGTCTGGATGCCGGTGGCGTCACGGTCATGACGGACAGCACCGTCGAGGGCAACCTGGCGTCGTTTTATGGCAACGGTATCGTCAATGACGGCATCATGACGATTCGCAACACACAGATCGTCGGCAATCGCTCGCAGTCTGCCAACAGCGGTGGGATCGACAACGTCGGCATACTGACGCTGATCGACAGCCGGGTTGCCGCCAATCAAGCCGTCAGATTTGCCGGCGTTTTCAACGACGGCACCCATCTGGAGGTAGGAGCGGGCGAGATGACGATTGAGACGAGCCTGATCGAAGCCAATCACGCGCTTGGTGAAGAGGTGGGCAGCGACGGCGCCAGCGGTGTCGGCAACTTCGACGGCACCCTTGTGATTCGTGACAGCGCCATTGTCAGCAACACAGCAGTGGGTGGCATCTCTGGTCTGTACCACCTGGGTTTTGATGATGAAGCCACAAGTTCGCTGCAAAATGTCACCATCAGCAGCGGTGCGGCGCTGACAACGTCGCTCTTTGGCGCCGTGACCATCAACGGCGGTGGTGCTGTGACATTGACCAACGTCACCCTGACCGACAATCAAGAGAATGGTATCACCTCCTGGCTCGAAGAAGATCTTCCGCTGCCCAGAATCGTGATCGGTAATTCGATCATCGCCCGCAACAATCCCTTTGATTTCAGCGTAGTTGCCACCCTGGAAGACGGCAGCATTGAACCAGCGGACACCCCATTCCCCCTCATCTCCGCCGGCCATAATCTGATCGGCGTCGGCGACGACCTGGAAGGACTGGATGGAACCAGCGATCAAACCGGCGATCTGACGTCCCCGCTAGATGTACAAATCGGCGGGCTGCAGCCGCGCGACGGCTCGTATGTCCACCCACCGCTGCCCGATTCACCGGCGGTGGATGCCGGCGATGAAGCACTGTGCTCAGAATTCGATCAGCTGAGAGCGCCGCGCACTGGCCCTTGTGACATTGGCGCCTTGGAACTCGATCGCCGAGAAACGGCGCGTGCGCGGTTTGTCGTCGTCAAGCACGGCGCGGGCGCATTCTGGATCGCATCTGCACAGGTGTCGCCG
>CAIRNL010000128.1 GCA_903879975.1 uncultured Chloroflexota bacterium
ACGAGATTACGATTGGTCAGATTGTTGGCTGAGGCCAGCGCAGCCGGGTCGACGCCATACTCCACTGCAATGCTGTTGAGCGTTTCGCCGAGTTGCACAATATGGGTGACCGACGCCGACGCGTCGTCGAGCGGTGTCGATCGGGCGGTATCTGCCTCGCCGGTCTCGCGGTCATCGCTGGCAGGAACTGCTACGCCTGGGATCAGGAGTTCCGTACCGACAGCCAATGCATCGGGATTCTGGATATTGTTGACCTCCACCAGAACGAAGGGTTGCACCCCGTAGATCGCTGCAATCGAGAACAGAGTCTCTCCAACTTCCACGACATGCCTGAATGGCTCTGGGGTGGGCGTTGGTTCGCCTTCGGGCACGGTCAGGAACTGACCGGCAAAAATATTGTCGTCGGGCAGGAAATTCAACTCGCGAATGGTCTGCGCGCTCGTGTCAAAGGACGCCGCAATCGATGCCAGCGTGTCGCCCGCCTGTACCGTGTACTGGAGCGTGCCGCGTGCAGCTGTCGGCCCGGGAGTCGGCGTTGCAGTCTCTGTGGCAGGGGAGGGGGGCGTTGAATCGACAACTTCGACGATCGGCTCGGCGCTGCTCGGCGTCCCACTGACCGCTGTCTCTGTCGCAGGGATAGGTGTTGCGGTTGCCTCCGGGGTGGGACGCTCGCGTGTGCAGGCTGATGTCACTGCCGCAGCGAGGAGCAATGAAAAGATAAGTGCTGACTTGACGAGCACGAGATCACCTCCGGAGTTGTGAATGTGAAGCTGCAATGAGGATTGTCAGTGTCGCTGCCTTTCTTTCATAGATCAAGGCGATATGCTGGGCTTCTGGCTTGCGCTTACCAGCGCAGCGTCTGATAGGCAGCCGCCATGGCAAGTATCAGAAAGAGCAGGCCCTGCAGGCTAAAGAAAGGTGCAAAGCCGGTGAGGGTCATTGTAATCAAGCCGCTGATCACCAGGCCAACGATGATCCCGGCCAGGGTGAAGTGACGGATGTAACGCCCTCGTCGCCGTCCAACCGAGTTGCGGATAATCTGCGCCAGCGTTGCCCCCGCACCGGACCCGACCAGTGCCGCGATGATCCACCCGAAGAAACCCGTCATGCGCAACAGAAACGCAACGATCGGCCATGCCACCAGCGTAATGCCCGCTGCCACGGCAAAGGCAATCCAGTTATCGGTCGTCAGCGCGTTGTAGAAGACGTTCTGCTGCTCGCGGATACACTCTTTACAGCGGTAGCCGACCTCGGTCAAATCGGCGCATTTCAGGCAGATCGGCTTGCTGCATTTGTTGCAGCGTAGGTAGGTTTCGGTCTCTGGATGGTTGGCGCAGTACATCGGCGGGTCGCTGGTAGGGGTTGTGGCTGATGTTAAACTCGTCATGCTTGAATGCCTCAACGTGTCAATCGATGGAGCTTGCTAGATGGTCCACTGCATCTTGTCCATCAGTGTTTGATAGAAGTAGCTTCGCTCACGTACACGCACGAAACGCGCCAGATGTGGGCTGCCAACAACTACGATTTCGTCGTTCTCCTGTACTTCGACAACAACCTGACCGTCGACCGTCAACATGGGCGGATAGTCGCTGTAGGCGCGCAGCCGCACTGTTGAACCTTCGGAAAGTATCACAGCACGATCCATGCTCAGATGGGGTGCAATCGGGATGACCAGGATGTTGCGCAGCTCTGGTGGCATGATCGGGCCGCTGACTGCTAGCGCATAGCCAGTACTGCCCGTCGCAGTGCTCACAATCAAACCATCGCAGGTGTAGGTTGTCAGGTACCCGCCATCCAGTTCCGCGCTGATGCGCACGACGCGCGCCAGGTTGCCGCGGCTCAGCACGACGTCATTCAATGCGTCGTAGGCGCAGGTGATTTCAGCCAGACCACTTGCCGGATCGGTACGTTCCACGCGCACTCGCACCATCAGTCGCTCTTCGATCCAGTAGCGACTATCGAGGATATCGTCGATCGGTGCCTGCCAATCGTTGGGCTGTACCTCGGCCAGAAAGCCCAGACGACCCATCTTGACTCCTAGCATGGGCACTGCATGAGGCGCGCCAATGCGCGCCGCTCGCAGCAGCGTCCCATCCCCGCCCAGCGTGATCAGTAGATCCACGTTCGGTAGGTGCGCAGCAGTTGCGTCCAATTCCCATGCCGACTCGTGCCAAATTTCGGAAATCCCAGCTGCGGCGAGATAGTTGCCGATCTCCTGCGCCAGCTCGAGCGATTCCGGTTTCTTGGGGTGATGCAAAATGCCGATATGGGCGAATGGTTGTGCGCTCTGTCTGGACATGTTCGTCCCATTTGCCTGCCTGCGCGAAAAATATTCTGCTACCATATCATGAAGTCATGTCGGATGCGAATCAGCCGACTGACCTCGACACGCTTCTGCCGCATACCGTGTTGCAATACACAGGTTGTGGGCGCTGCTGTGGTATGATGCCCCCATCATGCGCGTGCTCATCCTCTCTGACATTCATGCCAATCTTGCCGCACTGGAAACAGTGCTCGGCGATGCCGACGGCCAGTATGATGCGCTCTGGTGTCTGGGCGACGTCGTAGGGTACGGCCCCAAGCCCAATGAATGTATCGCACTGATGCGCGAACGGGCATCGCTCTGCGTCATGGGCAATCATGATTGGGCCGTCTTGAATAAGCCGGGTATCAATGTCGATGACTTCAACCCGCAGGCGCGCCACGCCGTGCTGTGGACGCGCGAGCAGTTGAGCGAGGAAAACCGGATTTATCTCGCTGGCTTGCCCTTCATGCCGGTTCAGCCACCTGATGCGCCGGGCATTCTCGTTACCCACGCCAGCCCGCGCGAGCCGGTCTGGGAATATATTCTGACACCGACGATCGCACTGGAGAATTTTCAGGCGTTTGACGACGCTATTTGCTTCGTCGGCCACACGCACAAACCGGCTATCTTTCGCTGGCACCGCTTTGCCTCGTTTGTCGAAGGCGGCGATAGCTATGAAATGCACGAGATGGCGACCGTTGATTACCTCCAACAACGCAGCGAAGGGCCAGTCGAACTGGCGACTTCACCCGATCAACGCCTGATCATCAATCCCGGTAGTGTGGGCCAACCGCGCGACAACGACGCACGCGCAGCCTACGGGATTCTCGATCTGAACAGGATGACCTGGCAGCACCTGCGCATCCCCTATCCTATCGAACTGACGCAGAGCCAGATGCGTGCGGCACGACTCCCCAAACGACTGGTCGACCGCCTTAGCTTCGGGTGGTAGGCGGGTGTTCGCCCCGCCCGTAACCCTCTTCCTGGTCGATGCGGTTGTACATCTCAAACCAGTCCGGCAATTCCTGGGAACGTTTACGTGCATTTTCAATTTCGTCCTGCCGCCGATAGCGTTCCATCCGCAGCTGGATCTCCTGTGCCACCGCACGTGGATCGGGCACCGCAAAGAAGATGAAGGCCCCCACCTCAGCGGCCGTCTGACAGGTCACGTTGCCAAAATTGAAGAGCCAGTGAATTGGTGATGGGATC
>CAIRNL010000129.1 GCA_903879975.1 uncultured Chloroflexota bacterium
GTGTGACGACGCGCGATTGTAGCACGCTGCACACAAAGTACGTAATCCGGGCTACCCGGAAGATAGAACGATTGGGTTGAAGAGTGTTCGCCAATGTGGCACGAAACCTGTATACTGGAGGGCGATTTCATCTTCACCCCGTTGCCGACATGAGGCGATTCACGTTGCGTTCAGCGTGGGGTGGTTTCTGGTGTACAAGAGAGTTCCCATTGTGCGGCGCGTCCGCCACCATTGGTGAGAAGTCATGACCATTCCTGTTGCTCCTGTCAGCGAGCTTGAAATCCCTGCGCTGCCGGAAGTTGGCGTGGATGTCGAGCGGGAACACGCCTTCGAACGGCTCTGGTACGTGATCATCCACAACGACGACGTCACGCCATTTGAGTACGTGATCGCGCTGCTGATCTCCCTCTTCATGCTTTCGGAAGAGATGGCCGATCATGTGGCGACGACCGCCCATCATGAAGGGCAGGCGGTTGTCGTCGTGCGTCCGCGTCTGGAGGCTGAGCGCCTCATCAAGGTTGCACAAACGCGCTCCCGTTTGGACGGTTATCCGCTGAAGTTTTCCATGGAGCCCGAAGCAGGATGAGCGAGTACAGCCAAGCTCGGAGTGAACCTGAGTGGGTGCACGGCCATCGCCACGATCCCAATCCGGAACCGCCGCCGGGCGGCCCTGAAATCATCGCCCACCTGCCGAACGGTGCGGTGAGCCGGCTCGACGTCTCCACCCTGCACCTGCTACCCTACCGAGAGTTTGGTGACTGCTACATCGTCAGCACGGGCCACGGAACGTCGGGACCGTTTGTTTTTGGTGGTGTGTTGCTGGCGGATCTGCTGGCGCACCTTCTGCCGGACGCAGCGACATGGCAATCCGTGGATGTCGTGAGCGGCGATGGCTTTGGTGCGCGCCTCACGCCCGCCGACCTGACCGGTTCGTCAACCGGCCGGCCGCCGCTGCTGGCCTACCGGTTGGACGGCGCAGAGATGTCCCGGCAGGCTGGCCTCGTTCGCCTGATCGTGCCAACGGAAACAGAGGATGCACTGAAGCAGGTGAAGTGGGTTGCGCGCATCGAGATTCACTGAAGCCCGACCTCGCCCGGCGCATGACAGGCCACTCGAGGCGGGTGGGTCGGTGCGCGTTCTGTGCAATCGACGCGGCCCGGCTATCCGCCCGCCTTCTTGGCCTGGTAGCCTAGCCCCTGGAGGATCGCTACGATCTTGTCGCGCTGGTCACCTTGAATCTCGATGACCTGCCCTTTGACGGCCCCGCCGGTGCCCAGCCTGTTCTTCAACTGCTTGCACAACTTCTCCAGTTCGGCCGGTGCAGCGACCACCCCGGTGACCAGCGAGACTGTCTTGCCGCCGCGCCCTTTGCGTTCGATGCCGACACGCACGGATTGTTGCTTGGGCGGCACACCCTTTGTCGTCGGTACAGGCAGCGCCTCAGAGTCAGGATCGGTCGAAAAAACGGTGCGGCGATTGGAATCGGCCATGAGCCATCCTTTCTTGTTGAGGGGGACGGGTGCATCGCACCGCCACTCAGGCAACTGGCACCCGGCGGCGCACAAAACGGCCAATGGCGTCGAGCGCCTGGCGCGCTTTCGGCTCCAGCATCCAGGTGAAATGCCAGACATGTACCATGTGTTCATAGACTTCGAGCGCTACATCGACGCCGGCTGCCTGTGCGCGCGTCCCAAGGCGCCGGCTGTCGTCCAGCAGTATCTCAGCGGAGCCGGCCTGAATGAGCAGCGGCGGCAGCCCGGAGAGATCGGCGTAAAGCGGCGAAATCAACGGATCGTGTGCGTCGTGGCCTGCGCTGTACATACTCGCCGTCGTCCGCAGGATATCCGAGTTGAGAAAATCGGTCGAGGCGTTGACGGCGAGGGTTTCGCCGGAGAGAGTCAAATCGAGCCAGGGCGAGATTGCGACAACGCCGGCTGGCAGCGGCATGCCAGCCTCGCGCAGCGCCAGGAGCAAAGCAATGCTCAGCCCGCCGCCTGCCGAGTCGCCGGCAAGGACGACCTGCTCTGGCGCCAGGCCCTGCTCCGTGAGCAGCCACCAGTAGGTCACCCAGGCATCTTCGAGCGCCGCGGGGAAGGGGTACTCTGGCGCAAGGCGGTAGTCGAGTGCAAAGACACGTGCGGCTGCGGTGTCGGCCAGCCGTGTCGTGATGGTTGCATGGGTTGCCGGCGAACCACCAACGTACCCGCCGCCGTGCAGGTAGAGCACGACGCGGTCCCGGGCAGAGGTTGGCGTGGTAACCCACTCGCCCGCAAGGTGCAGGAACTCGATGCGCCGCCGCAGCGCCCCTGACGGGCACCTCAGGCGGGCAGCGTGGGACATGGGGGCACGAATCTGGTCTGCGCTGCGGATGTCGCCACAGGGCGTGTCCAGGATCATCATCTCGACAGCACTGGCATAGGCCAGCGACCAGCCGGCCAGACGCGGCGTGTGCCGGGCACGGTCGGCCAGCGTACGATAGCCAGAGCGAGCGACGAGCCAATTTATGGCAAAATAGGCATTGGCTTCTTTGGCAACGCGACGCATTGGTTTCTGGAGCATGGTCTGATTCTAGCCAAAAGGCTTCCATCAGCCAAATGATCGAAACGGGGACAACATGCTTTCCTTGACAAGCGACTATGTGACTGGCACAGGCGATCCCTCTCCCTACCTACGGTGGATGGCAGAGGCAGGTTTCACCCATGTGCACTGGTGCCACCAGTGGCGATCCGATTTTCTCTACGCTGACAGCGAAATCGAGCAGATCGGCCGCTGGCTGAGCGAATATGGGCTCCAGCTCAACGACGTGCATGGATCAGAAGGCATCGAGAAGTTTTGGTACGCGCCCAAGGAATCTGCGCGGCAGGCCGGTATCGAGTTGGTCAAAAATCGCATCGACTTTGCGGCGCGGCTGGGCGGCGACGCGGTGGTGATGCACGCCTACCCACCCACCGTACGGCCAGACCTAGCGCCCTACAACGATTTTCTCTTCGATCAGATTTGCCGTTCGCTGGACGACTTAGAGCCTTATGCCGTCGAGCGTGGTGTACGGATTGCGTTGGAGAATCTGATCGACTTTGCGGCGACGGAAGCTGGTGTCATTGCGGTGAATGCGGCTGGCGACAACGCCGAACTGCTGGCGCGCCTGCTCGCCACCTATCCGCCCGAGTTCCTGTCCCTGTGCTTCGACTCCGGCCACGCTATCCTCGGCCGCGACCGCACAGCAGCCTATGCGCCCCTCTTTGACCGCCTGGCCGTGTTGCATCTGCACGACAACAATGGCCTCGACGACCTGCATCTGCCGGTCTACGATGGGCTGGTCCCCTGGGATTCCGTGGCCGCATTGATTGCCGGCTCGCCATATCGGAAGCCCATCAGTTTCGAGTTATCGATCCGCCACAGTGGCTTTGTGGAGCCGCAGGCTTTTCTGGCGTATGCGATTGGGGGCTGCCAGCATTTTGCACAGCGGTTTGAGACCCCAGCCGGCGTCTAGAGGAAAAGTCGATAGAAGCCAGGATTTTGCAAGTTCGCCTTCTCGGCAGCGGAGGTGCCCGAAAATCCTGGTTTTTCCATCCCATTCCGTCAGACCACCGCCATCACAATCGTCAGCGTCAGTGCGCTAGCCACGGTGGAGAACAGCACGGCTGTCGTCACGAAATCCGGGATGAGGTCATGCTCCAGGGCGATGAGCGAGGTCAATACGGCAGCAGGCATGGCAGCCTGCA
Source organism: uncultured Chloroflexota bacterium (assembly GCA_903879975.1). Lineage (GTDB taxonomy): Bacteria > Chloroflexota > Anaerolineae > Caldilineales > Caldilineaceae > Caldilinea. The sequence goes on from CAIRNL010000129.1 coordinate 3,723, forward strand.
CGATGCCGACGCTGCGCTCGATCCCCGTGATGCCGAAGAAGGCGACGAGTAACAGGGCCAGGGCCGGGCTGACGAGCAGGCGCACCAGGCTGGACGCCACCACGTGGCGGTCGATGTGCGGGCGCCCCATCCCGGCAAGCTGAATACCCAACGTGATCAGCATGATGGGGATGAGCGCGCCGGCCAGCAGCCCAACGGAGCGGTCGACAAAGAGGGGAATGGGAATGTCGAGCCCGTTGACCCCAAAGGCGGGAAAGACTGCCAGCACACCCGGTGTCGTGAAGGCAGCCCACACTGCTTTCCAGCGTGTCCCGCCGCGATTCCATGTTGCGGCCATCACCCCGACCAGAAAGCCGAGGGTGCTGCCCGTCAGAAAGTAGATGGAAGCCGGCAGCAACCCTGCACTCCCCACCTTGAAGTCGATCACCGGCAGGCCGAAATTGCCGACATTGCCGAAGGCCGCGATCAGCAAATAGGCCGCCATCAATTGTGGGCCGGCGCCGAGCAGCCGCGCGGCCAGAAAGGCAACAACGATCGTGCCGGCTGTCAACACGATGAAAAAAGCCGCCATGCGCACCGCCAGATCGAGCTGGACCTCAGCCTTGCTGAATACGTTGAAGATAAAGGCGGGCACCAGGATATAGTAGGCCAGCTTGGAGAGTGTGCGCGGTTCCATGCCCAGGCGTGGGCCGGCCAGGTAGCCGACCAGAACCAGGGCAAAGACCGGCAGCAGGATATTTAGAAAAATGTTGGCAAGTTCGAGCATGAGGAGTTGACCGATACTACTGCATGATAGTGGCAGATGCTGCTACCAAGCAGTGTACAGGTCGGAGGGCCGATTGTGCGAACTGCCGCGCCGGCAAAACAATCGACTGGCTATTTCGCCCTGTATAGGTGGCTGCCGATGGCCTGCCCACCATCGACGAGGAATGTGGCGCCGGTCGTAAAGCTCGATGCGGGCGACGCCAGATAGAGCGCGATGCCGGCGATTTCCTCTGGCTCAGCCATGCGCTGCTGCGGGATCGCGGCCAGGGTTGCAGCGTTGAGTGCATCGTCTGACCAAATGGCTGCGCTGAACTTCGTTTTGACGAAGCCAGGTGCAATGGCATTGACCTGGATGTTGAGCGGCGCCAGTTCGGCCGCCAGCACCTCGGTCATCATGATGACGCCAGCCTTGGTCACGCAGTAGACTCCCATGCCCGGCTGCGGGATCTTGCCGGCAATGGAGGCCATGTTGATGATCTTGCCGCCCCCCCGTGCCTGCATCGACGGCACGCACGCCTGGATCAGCCGCATATAGCCCTTGACATTGACCTCGAAGGTCTTGTCCCAGTGGCTCTCTTCCGCTGTCAGCAGCGAGCCAAAGTGTGGGTTGGTAGCAGCATTGTTGACGACGATATCGATACCACCGTAGGTCTCGACAGCAGTCGAAACCAGCGCTGCTATGGCTGCGGCATCGCCGGTATGGGCGGCCACGGCGGTTGCTGTACCGCCAGCGGCGCGTATCTGCGCGGCGACCGCTTCGACGTTCTCCTGTTTACGGCTCGACACCACCACCTGCGCCCCAGCACCGGCCAACGCCACGGCAATGGCGGCGCCGATGCCACGCGATGCGCCCGTCACGATCGCCACTTTGCCCGTCAAATCAAAGAATGCAGACACGGTTCACCCTGTTTGTGCGGAGCGATAGCCCGCCATCGATGTCGACCCAGGCACGCAGTGCGGCGCTACTCGCCCCGAAAGATGGGCGCCCGCTTCTGCAGGAAGGCCATGACCCCTTCCTGGTGGTCGTGCGTTACAATCGCCTGTGCTTGCAGATCTGCCTCGTACTCTATGGCGGCGTCAAGGCTACACTGCATGGACGCGTTGAGCGCCTGCTTGGTCCAGCCCAGCGCCTTGGTCGGCCGCTGCGCCAGCGTCCGTGCCCAGTCCAGGGTCTTGTGCATCAGAAACGAGGCAGTCACTATCTGGTTACAGAGGCCGAGCTCCAGGCAACGCGGCGCTGAGATACGCTCGGCCTCGATACAAAGTTGCAGGGCACGGCTATAACCTACCATGCGCGCCATAAACCAGGTCGCCCCGGCATCGGGCACGAGGCCGATGTTGGAGAAGGCCTGCAGGATGTAGGCGTCGTCGGCCATGATGCGCAGGTCACACGCCAGCGCCAGGGACGCGCCTGCGCCGGCTGCCCCGCCGTTGATTGCGCCGATAATCATCTTGGGCATGGTCACCATATGTTCGATGAGTGGCTTATAGTAGGTGCGAATGGCGTCGCGCACATGGGAAGCGTCAAGCGCCCCGCTAAATATGCTCAGGTCCTGGCCGGCACTGAAAGTCGGCCCCTCGCCCGTCAAGACGATGGCGCGAACCGAGGTATCAGCGTCTGCACGGCAGAAGGCGTCGTCCAGTTCGCCGAGCATCGGCAGCGTGAAGGCGTTGCGCCGCTCCGTCCGATTCATGCGGATAATGGCCACGGCGTCGTCGACAGTGTAGAGAACGGTCTTGTAGTCACTCATTGCGAACCTCAGAATTGGTTAGTCGCCCCGCACGCCGGGCTGCGTGCGCTGCGTCTATTGTACTCGCCAACGCAGTCAGCTATCCCATTTTGCGACTGATGCGCGGCGTTTGCCTACGGCATTGAGATCGTCTCGTAGGGCAGACAAGTCTTGCGATCGACAGCCTGCCCGGCGAGCGAGCCTTGATCGGGTGAGAAGGTACGGGGATGACGCCCAGCGGCGGGCCGTCGGTCTCTGTCACGGGAGATCGCTCTCCTTGCCGGCAGCGGCCGCCTATGCGAATCCTCCTGATGACGCCTTGCTCACCAGGTCCTGGTATTCAGGCTTGCGCTCAATGTAACCGCGCACAAACGGACAGAGCGGAACCACTTCGAGGCCATTCTCCCGTGCATAAGTCAGGCCCGTCTTGAGCAACGCACTGCCGATGCCGCGCCCTTCCAGTTCGTCCGGCACGCCTGTGTGGGTGAAAATGATTTGGTTGCCGGCGCGGCGGTAATCCAGTTCAGCAAGATGGCCGTCCTGCTGCACTTCAAAGCGTTCCTGCTGCACATTGTGCATGACTGTGGTCGGTGAACTCATGACTTGTGTCCTCCGGTGGGATGAATTGTCGGTTGTCCGCTAAAGGAAAAGTGGATGGAAACCAGAATTTCGCCGTACATTCCTGGTTGATGCCCTGCACGCGCCTGCCGCGCGTGAGGGATTCATTCCAAGCAGTTTAGCACCAATCTTTCCCGTTGTGTGTAACTTTTCCCAATATCATGGGCTACGCCCGGCATTCGCTCCCTATGGGTCCTGAAGTGATATAATGGATACAGGTCCCCGGGGAGAGTCATGCAAAATTGCTCGTGTCGATTGCTGAGCCAGAGATTAGGGCGGAACCATGTCAGACGGGGCCGTGATTTTGGTCGTCGATGACAACGAGGCGGTACGTGAAGCCTTGACGGACATCCTCAACTACTGTGGCTTCCAAGTCCTTACTGCCGAAGATGGAGCCAGTGGGATTGCGCTGTTCCAAGAACAGCAACACGAAATCGATCTTGTCATCCTCGACCTGGTCATGCCGGGCTTACCAGGCCCAGAGACCCTTCGCCAGTTGCGCCAACTCGATCCAACCGGAACCGTTTTGCTCTCGTCAGGATACGACGAAGATGAGGTTATCCAGAGCCTCGACGCCGCCGGGATCAACCGCTCCAATATCTACTTCTTACAGAAACCTTTCTCGCTCAAAACCGTTGTGAGCCTCACCCGCTCACTCCTGCAGAAGGCCTGAATCGACATAAACCTGCCGCGTCGGGAACGGCTTCTCCGTGCAACTCGCCATGAGCTGTTGCCGCGGCGCAATCTGGCAGGTGCGATCCTGGGAGCGCGCAATGGCGGATGTGGCGCAAGAGAGCAGATGGCAACCCACCGAAAACGCCTGCACTGCATGGCCTCTCAATCCCATCCCCTTGGCGCGCCGATGAGGCTGCCATGTCAGCCAGACGTCAGACTGTTGTCTGGCTGAAAGTAAGATACTCTA
>CAIRNL010000130.1 GCA_903879975.1 uncultured Chloroflexota bacterium
GGGCGTGTCACGGCACAAGGGTTGCCCATGGCCGGCCGCACCAAGCACGAATTGGCACAGTTGATGGTCGGCCGTGATGTCGTCTTCCAGGCGGAAAAAAGGCCTCACACACCGGGCGCCGTGGTCTTACGCATGGATGGCGTGCAGGCTGTCAACAACAAGGGTACACCGGCCTTGCGTGGGGTGTCGCTGGATGTGCGCGCCGGCGAAATTCTGGGTATTGCCGGTGTGGCGGGCAATGGCCAAAGTGAAATGGCCGAGTGCATTACGGGCCTGCGTGTCTGCGATGGCGGCACGATCACAGTAGGTGGTGTGACGGTCAGCAATCAACCACCGCTGACTGCCATCGTGGCTGGCGTAGCGCACATCCCAGAAGATCGCAACCGTGTCGGTTCGTCGCCTAATCTGACCATCACGGACAATGTCATTATGAAGACCTACCGGCGGAAACCTATCAGCCACGGTATGACGATCGATGAGGATGCTGCCCAAGGGTATGCCTCTTCGCTGAAACAGACCTACGACATCATGGCGCCCAGCGTGCAGACTATGGCACGCAAGCTTTCTGGCGGCAATTTGCAGAAAGTGATCTTGGCACGTGAGATCACGATGAATCCCAAGCTCATCGTTGCCGTGCAGCCGACGCGCGGGCTCGATGTCGGTGCAGTGGAGGCGATTCAACAACACCTCCTGCAGCAGCGCCTGTCCGGTACTGCAGTGCTGCTGATCTCCGAGGAACTGGAAGAATTGCTGGCACTGAGCGACCGGATCGCTGTCATTTTTGACGGCAGAATGATGGGCATTGTCGAAACGGAGCGCGCCGACATCGGTGAGTTGGGTCTGATGATGACCGGTACGCCACAAGAGAAACTACCTGGCGCCAAGTCTGCAACTGGCGCTTCCTGACGTCGTAGGAGCCCCTATGGCATTCCCACTCCATCTGTCTGTCGAAAAACGCACCGAAGATGTGCCCAGGTGGCTGCCCGCCGCTACGTCTGTGGGGTCGGTCGTGGCCGCTTTTATTTTCAGTGGTATCGTGCTCTGGTTGATAGGGAGCCAGCCTCTGCGCGTCTTTGAGTTCTTTTTCCGTGCAACCTTCGGCAGTTGGGCCGCTTTGTCTGATACTATGGTCAAGGCGACGCCGCTGATCCTGGTCGGTCTGGCCTGTACGGTGGCTTTCAAGATGAAGTTGTGGAACATCGGTGCTGAAGGCCAGTTCTATATCGGTGCTTTTTTTGCCAGCCTGGTGGTGTTGGTGCCGCTGGTGCCGCTCACCAGCCCGAGCATCGTTATTCTCACCCTGATGGCCGCTATGGGGATGATTGGCGGCGCACTCTTTGCGTTTGTCCCCGGTTTCCTCAAGGCACGGTTTCAGGTCAACGAGATTATCACCACGCTGATGTTCAACTATGTCGCCATTTTGTGGAATAATTTCTGGATTTTCGATCGCTGGAGTGATGCCGGCTTCCAGATGACGCCAACCTTCGAGCGGTCGGCCTGGCTGCCCCGGCTCTCCGACTATGCACGCCAATATCCAGCATTTTCGGGTATCACGCTTCATCTGGGCGTCCTGTTTGGATTGGTGGCGGCTGTCGTGGTCTGGTGGATCTTGCAGCGCAGCCGCTGGGGCTACGAAATCCGGCTTACCGGTGATAACCCGAACGCAGCGCGCTATGCCGGTATCAACATTGCGCGCAATATCGTCCTGGTGATGATGTTCTCCGGCGCGCTGGCCGGTTTGGCTGGTATGTCCGAGGTGAGCGGGGTGGTACACCGCCTGCAGGAGCGCATCTCTCCTGGCTATGGCTTCACGGGCATCATCGTGGCCTGGCTGGCTAAGCTCAATCCCTTTGGCGTCGTCCTAGTCTCTATCCTCTTCGGCGCGCTGATCGTAGCAGGGCGTGAGGTTCAGCCTTCTGGCATTGCACAGATGATTCAGGGATTTGTTCTTTTTGCGGTCATCAGCAGCGATGTCCTGCTGCGCTACAAAATTCGTATTGCTCGTACTGCCACCGGTGAAAGCACGGCAGGAGAAGCGGCATGAATCTAGAGGTGATCCTGCACGCCGGTCTGGCAACGGGAACTATTCTGCTCTTTGCCAGCATTGGTGAAATCCTTGCCGAGCGTTCCGGCATCCTCAATCTTGGTGTTGAAGGCATGATGCTTTTGGGCGCTATGACCGGTTTCAGCGTTTCTCTGGTGACAGGGAATGCCTGGCTGGGCCTGGCGATGGCTATGCTGGCCGCCGGCGCACTTAGCCTGGCACATGGCCTCGTCACGATCAGCTTTCAGGCAGATCAGGTGGTGAGCGGCCTGTCGCTGACTTTTCTAGGCACGGGACTGGCGCTTGTTCTTGGCAATGGCCTGACAGGGCAGACTGCTGCCTTGATCCCGAACTATGACATTGTTGGGCTGGCGTCGATTCCCTTTGTCGGCCCCGTATTTTTCAAAGAGCACAGCCCGCTGGTCTACATTGGCTATGTGTTTGCACCGCTCACTTGGTACTACATCGAAAAGACACGGCCGGGCATGCACCTGCGAGCGGTGGGCGAGAAGCCTGTTGCAGCCGACACCATGGGCATCAATGTCTATCGGTCGCGCTATTTCTATGTCTTTGTGGGCGGTTGTCTGGCCGGCCTTGCCGGTGCGACCATCAGTCTTTCGGTGTCGCCAGGCTGGTACAGCGCGCAGACGACTTCAGGACAAGGCTGGATCGCCATTGGTCTCGTCATTTTTGCTCAGTGGAACCCGGTACGTGCTGCACTGGGCGCCTATCTTTTCGGTGCACTGCGCCGTGCAATCTTGGACTTACAGGGTTCACGCATCATTTTGGGATTCACCAACCCACTCTTCATCAACTCCAACTTTGGCTTCTTCTTGCAGATGGCGCCTTACTTGCTCACGATCCTGGCGCTTGTGATTGGGGCGCGGGCGGCCATGCGTAAACGCATCGGCGCGCCGGCTGCGCTGGGTGAACCTTATGTACGCGGAGAGCGCGGGCTGTAACATATGCTCCCACAATCACATGTGGCGTACACCTGGCTGGCTGTTGACTTGGCGCAGGAGTGGCTGAACCTTCCAGAGAATACCGACTATCGCCTCGTGGCGCTGGCTGCCATGGGGCCGGACCTGATCGACAAGCCGTTGGCCGCTGCGTATTTCTACCGTCGTTATAAATCGGCAGTGCTCTTTGCCCACACGCTCCTGGCCAACCTCACCGTACTCTGGCTGGCTGTGGAGCGGCTGCCTGCAGCCGGCGTCTATGTGGCCTCCTTCCTCGGCCATGCTTTGCTGGATCGTCTCTGGCTCTTTCCGGACACTTTTTACTGGCCGCTGCGTGGCTGGCGTTTTCATGTCTGGGGGAAGCGCGGCTCGGAGCAGAAAGCAATGAGCAAGGCGTACTGGTATGCATTCACGCGGCGCCCCGAACTGTGGGGGTGGGAGCTGGGTGGATTGATCGCGCTGGCTATCTTTGTATGGCGCAACCAGCTCTATCGCAGGCAACTTCTGCTCAACTTTGTCCTGACCGGTCGCACCTGCCGGCGCTGACTGGGAGTTGCCACCGGCGTGCCCCAAATTCCATCTGGTTTTGGGACGTGCTACAATCCATACATGTCTGAATCCGCTGTGCCGGCGTCTGCCGAACCGACTCACCATTCCGCTGGGCGCCGTATCCTTGTCAACACGGGCGCCCTGACCAGCGCCAGCCTCTGGCGGATCGGCATGAGCTTTGTGCTCCAGGTGCTGATTGCTCGCCGTCTTGGCGTCGATGGTCTGGGCCATTACACCATTGCGCTGGCCTATCTCAACGTCAGCCAAGTGATCGCCGAGTTGGGGCTGCCCGCATTACTTGTCCGCGACCTGGCGCAGTATCCCACACACCGACGGAGCTATTTTCGCCGGCTTCTTGCGATTCAGGTCGTGACCAGCCTGCTGACTTGGCTGGGATTGATTGTGCTGACGCTCATGCTGCCCTACGCACCTATGACGGCCATGTCGCTGTGGCTGGTGGGTGCGTCGCTGCCACTCTACGCCATCACCTCCGCTTCGCAGACACTCTTTCAGGCCGGCGAACGCATGGAACTGATCATGGGGGTGGAAGTGCTGATCAACACCTTGATCCTCGTCTTCAGCATCAGCGTGTTGTGGAGTGGCGGCGATGAGTTGATGCTGATCGCGGTGATTATCGTCACTCAGGCGATCTCGGCCATCCTCTGTCTTGTTCTCTTGTGGCGCAGCCGTATCCTGGCAGCGCCGCAAGAACACATCCGTGTTCATCTTCCGACGCTGCTGCGGCGCACCATGCCATTCTTCGGACTCTCGCTCTCCGATGTGCTCCTGCAGCGGCTTGACATTTTGCTGTTGAGCGTTGTCGCCGGCCCAACGGTGACTGGCATGTACAGCGCTGCGTATAATGTGGTGCGTGTGTTGATGAAGCTGATCCAGAGCTTCTGGAAGGCGCTTTATCCAACCCTGAGCCGGCTACATCGGCAATCGGCAGATCGCTACCGCAGACTCAGCGCGCTGAGCCTGCGGTTGGGCTTGGTGATGGCTCTGCCGGTTGCCGCTATCGGGTTTGGCGTGGCGCCTGCCTTGCTCAGCCTGATCTTTGGCGGCAACTACGGCGATTCTGGCCGTACATACCAGATTCTCATCTGGGCAGCGCCGCTCTTTCTGATCGAAGTATACGCCACAACGCTGCTGATGATCGAGCATCAACTGCGTGCCAGCCTGTGGATCAGTGTCGTGCATATTCTCGGGACGATCCTGCTGTTGCCGCCCTTGACGCAACTGCTGGGCGCCAACGGCGCAGCGCTGGCCGTGGTATTGGCGGGCGGCCTCGGCAGCGTGCTCAGCTTCTATTTGCTCCATCAGATGCACCTGCCGCTGCGGGTCAAGCGATTCTGGGGGCTTGGCGTCGCCACAGTGGCTGCAGGAATGGTTGCGTTTTTCCTCCCTGTGTTTTGGCTGGCGGCTACCGTACTGGCTGCCGCTGCGTACCTGATGCTCTGTTGGGCAACTGGCGTGCTGACAATCGACGATTTCCATACGCTGCGCAGAACTCTCCTGAGTTCTGCGGCAAAATGATTTGGATGGGGTTGGCAACCCGGCTACAATAAGCAGTCAAGTTGTTCCTTTGCAGCGATTCATTTATGAACAAGTCTCTGAACCAGAAGGATTCAGTAGCACCCGGCAACTGTTCCTACCGCGTGCTGATGATAGCACCGACCAGCTTCTTTGCCGACTATGGTTGCCATGTGCGCATCCTGGAAGAAGCGCGTGCTTTGCAACGGCTTGGCCACCGCATGACTATCGTTACCTATCGCAACGGCCGCGATCTGCCCGGCTTGGACATTCGACGCACGTTGCCGATACCCTGGCGCCAACATTATGAGGTTGGGTCGAGCCGGCATAAGATCGTCTTCGATGCTTTGCTGGGGTTGAAGGCATTGCAGGTCATGGCCAGCGAGCGCTTTGATATCATCCACGCCCATCTACATGAAGGTGCACTCATCGGCCAGATGCTCGGGCGCATCTTCGGCCCCCCTGTCTTGTTTGATTTTCAGGGTAGCTTGACTGAAGAGATGATCGACCACCGCTTTCTGCGTCGGACAAGCCTGATATACCCACTGCTGCGACGCCTGGAGACCTGGATCGATCATTCCTCTGGCCTGATCTTCACGAGTTCGTCAAATGCTGAACGCATCTTGCTACAGGACTTTGGCTGCGATGTCGACTTGATCCGGCCGCTACCCGACTGTGTGGACACAGGCCAATTCCGCCCACGTGCCACCTTTTCTGAACGTACAATGACGGAGATGAGGGATGGCCTTGGCCTGCCGGCGGACGCCAAGGTCATTGTCTATCTGGGCTTGCTGGCTGAGTATCAGGGCACTGGTCATTTGCTGCGCGCCATGCAGCAGATTCGTGCAGCGCGTCCAGACGTCTATCTGTTGCTGATGGGTTTTCCCGGCGTCGATTACTACCAGCAGATGGCGGACACGTTGGGCGTGCGCGACCGTGTCCTCTTCACGGGGCGGGTCCCGTACGAGCATGCGGCGCAATATCTTGCGCTGGGCACTGTAGCCGTTGCACCGAAACTGAGCCTCACCGAAGGTGCCGGTAAGCTGCTGAATTATATGGCCATGGGACTGCCGACCGTTGCTTTCGATACACCCGTCGCGCGCGAGTATCTAGGCAGCGCTGGGGTCTATGCTGAGCGTGGCAGCGCTGAAAGCCTGGCTGGAAAGCTCCTTTCATTGTTTCATGATGTCGACCGGGCACGACGTCTAGGCGAAACGCTGCGCCTACGCGCTCAGGAGCAGTACGAATGGGGAAATGCTGCGTTGAAGATTGTTGAGGCCTATGAGGTATTGCTCGGAATTCGTCCCCGCCAGGAGGCAGTCGTTCGACTGCCCGTTCCACAGGAGTAAATCTGATGAAGTCGATGGTACCTGCCGGGCGAATCCTGCCTGGCTTTCGCCTGCTCATGACGTTGTGTCTGGTTCTGGCATTTCTGATGAGCGGTGCTGCCCACCTATCCGCCACAAGCCACGCTGATTCCAGTGTCTTTACGCCGTATGCTGTCAAGGCAAGCCCGCGCAATCTTATTGCATCTGCCCCTGGTGTACTCTGGTTCACCATGCCGGCCGCCGATTCCATCGGCAGACTTACGGTGACCGCTGACATTGTCGGCGTTGCAGCATCGTCAGTTGATTACTTTGACCTGCCTGCTGGTAGAACACCGTACGACCTGGTGTTCTTCAACGACTATCTCTATTTTACTGCTCTCGACAGCAACGAAATTGGCCGCCTGGACCCCACAGGCGGTGCCGTCGTTTATTACCCGATCCCAACGGCTGACTCTGAGCCGACTGGTATCACTGCAGGCGGCGGCTATGTCTGGTTTGTGGAGCGAAAGGGTGATAACCTCGGTCGGCTCGACCCCGCCACTGGCACGATCGTCGAGTTCACCGACAAAAACCCAAGTGACGGCAACAACGTTGATATGTCGGGCGCACAGCTGGAGAGTGTTGCTTTCTCGCCGGCTGGCCCCTGGTTCACCGGCCCTACATTCAAAACATCGGTGGCACTTTTTCAACCTGCAGCGCAGCAGTTCAGACCGGCACCGGCTGGTGCGAGCACC
>CAIRNL010000131.1 GCA_903879975.1 uncultured Chloroflexota bacterium
AGGGACTTCCTGGTCGATTTCATCGACGATTCTGACTTCCTTGTCGGGAAGGGGCATACCGATCGCTGGCAGCTTGGCGTCGGCTACATCCGTAGGGAGTCCCAGGGCGACAAAGCCGCCCAGTTCGCTCTGCCCATAGCTCTCTACCAGGGCAACCCCCAGGTCGTCGCGCCAGGCGCGCTTGAGCTCGGGCGGGACAGGGCCACCACCGGAGAGCCCAATGCGCAGGGTACGTGGGCGTGCGGAACGCCGTCTGGCCTCATCCAGTATATCGCGCAACAGCAGTGGATTCGCTACCAGCAGGGTCACGCCCAGGTCGTCGAGGATTTGCCAGGCCCGTGCTGCATCCCAACGGCTCAAGACGCCGACCGCTGCGCCGCGGTGCAGGCCAGGCAGCAGGTTGGCGACCAACTGATATGAACTGCTCAGCGCAGTGGGTCCCAGGGTCACGTCGTGGCGCGACAGGCGTAGGCGTTCTGCAATGACATGGGTTGCACGCGCCGTCGGCTCATGTGCCAGCACAGCGCCTTTGGGCTTGCCGGTCGTGCCGGACGTGTAGGAGATGTGGGCAGGGTCATGCTCGTGGGTCGGATCGGCGGGGGGGAGCGGGGCGTGGGCCAACAGTTGATTCCAGTCCCACGCGCCTGGTTGGGCGCCGTCCAGGCAGACATAGTGGCGGATACTCGGCATCTGAAGGCGATGGCGGTCGATGGTCGCAAAGTGATCGCCCGTATAGATCAGCACACTGGGAGTGGAGTCGTTGACAAAATAATCGAGTGTTTCAGCGTATTGCACGCTCACCAGCGTGACCATCGCTCCCAACCGCCAGGTGCCGAACATGGCCAACAGATAGTCCAGCCCGTTGTGGGCAAAGATACCGACCCGATCGCCGGCGCCGACCCCGAGTTCCGCGAGCGCACCGGCAACCTGTTCCATCCCAGCGACTGCCTGCGCGTAGGTGAGCTCGCGTTCGCGGTCGATCCAGCGCAGGGCAACGGCGTCAGGTGTGCGGTGGGCTCCATGATAGAGCAAATCCTGAAAACGCACGGCGATCCTCCTGTGGCAAGAGCTATTCTTTGGTATACGGTGTCATCAGGGCGGTGGGCGACAGCGATCGACCCAACATGCCGGACATGGCCAGAATCGTCAATAAGTAGGGCAGGCTGAGGAGGAGTTGGGCGGGGATATCGAGTTGAAAGATCTGCAAAGAAAGTTGCAGTGCATCGGCGATACCGAAGATGACAGCGGCTGCTGCAGCCAGATAAGGATTCCAGCGGCCGAAGATCACGATTGCCAGGGCGATGAAACCGCGACCTGCAATGATATTGTCGCGGAAAATTCCCAGCTGCGCCAGAACGAGATAAGCGCCCGCCATGCCGGCGGTGGCGCCGGAGCAGAGCACGCCGGCATAGCGCATCCATACCACAGAAATCCCAGCGGTATCGGCGGCACGCGGATTTTCGCCGACGGCACGCAGATTGAGGCCAAACCGAGTGCGATACAGCAGAAAGCCGGCCACCAGAACTAGGCCAGCCGTCAGATAGAACATGACCGAGTGTTTGAACAAGATCGGTCCCAGCGCAGGCAGATCGCTGAGACCAGGCAGGTAGATGGGAGCGAACATCGGGATTTTCTGCACCTGGGTTTGTCCACCCATGGCAAGCCGGTAGCCATAGCTGGCCAGACCGAGCGCCAGCGTGTTGAAAACGATGCCGACCACGACCTGGCTGGCGCGCACGCTGACATACATCCAGGCCAGGAACAGGGCAACGAGGAGGCCGGTGGCCAGCGCGCCGCCCAGACCGAGCCAGGGGTTGCCGGTGTAGTAGGTCACCAGGAAGCTGGCCAACGCCCCCAGCAGCATGATTCCCTCGATGCCAACATTGAGCACTCCGGAGCGTTCGCCAAATATTTCGCCGAGCGCAGCCAGCAGCACGGGTCCGGCCAGGCCGAGGGCAGATGCCAGCCATGTGACGACAAAAGCGGCGGTAAGAATCTGTGACAATTCCATGAACTCAGTCCCTCGCTCTGTGGCAACGGCACCGTTGGCAGGCCATTGCGGTCAGTTTTTCTGGCGCGTGGAGGCTGCGGGCGCAGGGCGTCCCAGCCGCACAGGCCACTGAATCCGGTAATAACGCAGCAGATCGCCCGCCAGAATCAAGAGGACGATCAGGCTCTGCACGATAAAAATGACCGAACTGGGCAG
>CAIRNL010000132.1 GCA_903879975.1 uncultured Chloroflexota bacterium
CCATGCGCTGATCGACGCCGGCTATATGGCGTGGGCACGGACCCTGGGTGCGGCCGTCAACACGTGGACGGTCAACGAGGTCGACGAGGCGCGGCGGCTGGCAGGGCTCGGCGTAGACGTCATCATGACCGATGTGCCGGACCAGATTCTCGCAGGGCTGCGCAGCCTTGCTGGCTGAGGTGCGCCTGCGCACTCTCGCGATAGCAGCCGTGGTGCGCACCGAGCGACGGCGCCATCCTCGCCCGGTGCGGCCACGATCCGACTTTCCAACTGGCCTTTCTGAGCTGCTGAAGGAGTCATAGCGTGATCCAGGCGACTGCGCCCGGCAAGGTGATCCTGGTGGGCGAGCATGCGGTGGTCTATGGACGGCCGGCCATTGCCGCGCCGGTATGGCAGACCGTGGCGACTGCGACCCTCGTGGCAGGCGCGCCGGGCAGCGGCTGCCACATCCTGGCGCCCGATGTGGGGCTCTCCCTGCATCTGGCCGAGGCGGACAACGATGAACCGCTGGCAGTAGTCGCCCGCCTGGCGCTAGAACGTCTGGGCTTCGACCGCATGCCGGATTGGCAGATCGACCTGCACAGCGAGATTCCGATTGCCAGCGGCATGGGCAGCGGCGCAGCGCTGAGCACGGCCCTGGTACGCGCGATCATGCTGGGCGCAGGCCAGGAGCCGAAGCCGGCTATCGTGAGCGACCTCGTCTATGAGAGCGAGCGCTTCTACCATGGCACGCCCAGCGGCATCGACAACACCGTCATCGCCCATGGCGTGCCCATCTGGTTTGTCAAGGGGCACCCCCCCCAACCCTTCACCCCAGCACGGCCGATAACACTTGCGATCGCCGACAGCGGCATCCGCAGCCCCACCAAGGAGACCGTCGGCGAAGTGCGCCGCGCGTGGAACGCCGATCCGCCGCGCTTCGAGCAGATCTTCGACGAAATCGGCCACACCGTGCTTGCAGCGCGGCGCGCGCTGGAGGACGGTGATGTGCCCGCGCTGGGCCGCATCCTGGACACAAATCAGACGCTGTTGGAGAGACTGGCCGTCAGTTCGCCGGCTCTGGACGCGCTGATTGCGGCTGCACGGCAAGCGGGCGCCCTGGGCGCCAAGCTCAGCGGCGGGGGGCGCGGCGGCAACATCATTGCACTCATCGATGAGCATGGAGGGCCGGGGGTTTGCGATGCGCTGCGGGCCGCCGGCGCCCGGCGTGTCATTGTGACACAGATTGGCTACGCGCGGGCGTAAGGAACCAAAGTGCATTTCCGGTGAGCACAGGTATCACCCTTCCATGCTGCGCACAGGTTTGAGGACGAGCACGCCCAACGGCGGCAGCCGCAGGGGCGCGGAGAAGCTGCAATTCTGCCAGGGCAGCGCCTCAGCCAGGATCAGCCCGGCGTTGAGTACGCCGCTGCCACCATAGTCGACACTGTCGCTGTTGAGCACCTCACGGTAGGCGCCGCCCAAGGGCAGGCCCACACGGTAGCCATTGCGCACCATTGGCGTAAAGTTGCACACAAAGATGAGCATTTCTGCCGGGTCGTCGGCACGGCGCTGGAACGAGAGGATCGACTGCTCGGCATCGGTGAAATCGATCCACTGGAAACCCTCCCAGCTGGAGTCAACTTCATAGAGCGCCGGCTCGCGCTGGTAGAAGTGGTTGAGGTCGCGCACAAAGCGCTGCATGAGCCGGTGCTCCTCCCCTTGTAGCAGATGCCAGTCCAGGCTGCGTGCCTCGCTCCACTCCCCCCACTGACCGAATTCACTCCCCATGAAAAGCAGTTTCTTGCCGGGATGGCCGATCATATAGGCATAGAGCGCACGCAGATTGGCATACTTGCGCCAGACGTCGCCAGGCATCTTGTCGAGCATGGATTTCTTCAGATGCACTACCTCGTCGTGGCTGAAGGGCAAAATGAAGTTCTCGTGAAAGGCATAGATCAGGCTGAAGGTAATCTCGTTCTGATGGTAGCGCCGGAAGACCGGATCTTTCTCGATATAACTCAACGTGTCGTGCATCCACCCCATGTTCCACTTATAGTCAAATCCGAGCCCGCCCATGTAGGTCGGGCGCGTCACCATGGGCCACGAGGTGCTTTCCTCAGCAGCGGTGATGGCACCGGGTGCATGTTCGTGCACCAGTTCGTTGAAGCGGCGCAGGAAGTCGATAGCCTCCAGGTTCTCGCGGCCCCCATATCGGTTGGGCACCCACTGGCCGGCCTTGCGACTGTAGTCCAGATAGAGCATGCTGGCCACAGCATCCACGCGCAGGCCGTCAATGTGATACTTTTTCAGCCAGAAGAGCGCATTGCTCAGCAGAAAGTTGCGCACTTCGTTGCGGCCGAAGTTGAAGATCTTCGTCCCCCAATCCTGGTGCTCGCCCTGGCGCGGGTCGGCATGTTCGTACAAATGGGTGCCGTCAAAGAAACCTAGCCCGTGCGCATCGCGCGGAAAATGCGCCGGCACCCAGTCAAGCAGGACGCCGATGCCATTTTGGTGGCAATGGTCCACAAAGTACATCAAGTCGTCAGGCGTGCCGAAACGGCTCGTCGGCGCATAATAGCCGGTGACCTGGTAGCCCCACGATCCGTCGAAGGGATGCTCGGTCACGGGCAGCAATTCGATGTGCGTGTAGCCCATCTCCTTGACATACGCCACCAGTTGATGTGCCAGCTCACGATAATTGAGGAAGGCATTCTCTTCCCCGCGCCGCCAACTGCCGAGATGGACTTCGTAGATGTTCATGGGACGGTTCAACGCCTGGTGCTCGGCACGCCTGGCCATCCAGGCGCCGTCATCCCACACATACTCGTCGATATTCCAGACGCGTGTGTCCGTGGTCGGCCGCACTTCGAAGTAGAATCCGTACGGGTCTGCCTTATCGATTTCGTAGCCCTGGAAACGCGACTTGACGGCGTATTTGTAGTGCATGCCCTTGGGCAGGTCCGGGATGAAGGTCTCCCACACGCCCGACTCCCCATGCATCTGCATGACGTTGACGCGGTTGTCCCAGAGGTTGAAGGGGCCAACGACGCTGACGCGCAGGGCATTGGGCGCCCAGACGGCAAAATGCACGCCGCTGACACCATCGACAGTGGTCATGTGTGCGCCGAAACGCTCGTAGCTCTCCAGGAAATTACCTTCGCCGTGCAGATAAAGGTCAAACTCCGAGATTTGGAGCGAAAAGCGGTACGGATCCTCGATCACGTACTCCTCGTCATCGCTGCCTGTCACAGCCAGCCGGTAGGGGAAAGCAGCCTGGCGCTGAGCGAAGAGCGCTTCATACAGCCCAGCCGGATGCACCCGTTTCATGGCGGTACGCTTGCCTGTCTCGATCTCCAGGACAACGACCGCCTTGTCCATGGGGCGGAACGTACGAATTGCCAGCATCTCTTTGCCAGCGCGCGTGACGATGTGAGGACCCAGCAGGTTGTACGGCGCCCCGTGATAGCCGCCAGCGATTGCGTCCATCTCAGAGGAGGACACGGTCGAGTCCGGCTTGGCCGCGCGCGCTCTCTTTTTCGATGTTTCAGCATCCTCTGCCATCACGGGCTGCTCGGCATCGTTCGGTTCGGTTGGTGCTGTCTTGTCGCGTGCCATGGGTCACCCCCTATCGCTTCAATTGTGCAGGCATTTTTCGTCACTCACACCAGTCCCGTACGCTCTGGTCGCTGGATAGCATATCGTCCGGGCTGCCCAGCCGGTACCTGGGCGGCATCCGCACGTCATCTGTCACACGACAGGCTCTCAGTATGCGGCAACACCGTTCACTCAGGCAAGCCCCTACAAACGGCGGACGTCGTGTGAACCGCTTTCGCGCACTCCGGCCGCCGTGATTTCGATGAACTCTGCATTGCGCTGTAACTCCTCAATGCTGTGCGCTCCACCGTAACTCAACCCGGAACGCAGGCCACCGACCAGTTGATAGACGATTTCCGCTACGTGCCCACGGTAGGGCACTACCGCC
>CAIRNL010000133.1 GCA_903879975.1 uncultured Chloroflexota bacterium
CATTACGCTCAACCGGCTGACCATCATCGGCTGGAACATCATCAACACCGCGATCCTGGTCGGTCTGTTGGCACGTCAGGTGAAGGCAGACGACCGCACATGGGCTGCAACTCTACAGGCTGCGTACGGTGCGGGGATGCCGGTCTATGTGGCATGGGCGATCTTCGTGGTGGTCGCCATGCCGTGGCTCTTCCGCTGAGCCATCGCCGGCCTGTACTTCTGACGCGTCGCAGATACACCTATGCAACTCCGTGACGAGCTACGCGTATCTGGAGGACACCATGACCAGTCTCTATGCAGAACTTGCTGCCAAGGTGAAACTGAATCCTCGGCTGACCGGCCACAATCTTGCCCGCGCCGATCTGGGCATGCTCCTCTTCAATGCGGGTGATGCGCTGAACGAATTGTGGCTGGCGGCGGAGGCGGAGCTGGCCGATGCTGCGGCTGCGGACCGCCTCCCGCCGGCTCGGCTGCAGGCGGCAGTCGAAAAACTGCGGCCGCTCTTCGGGGAACGGCGTTGAGAAAAAGAGATTGCCCTCTTCCACATGAGTAAGCTGGCAGCCAGAAACCTGCTTTCGCAAAGAAGCGCGGCTGTAGCCATCTTGCTGCCGGCCAGGGACATCTGACCCTTGAAAAGTGACGTTCATCGATCTTGAATGAGAATAGCTACGCTTTTACTCATCTATCAGGAGGTCAACGTCATGGCTCACCATACGATGCGATCAGGATATGAATCGCTTGTCGACCGGCTCAACCGCCTGCCGCAGGGTGCCCCGCCGTCGAACACACTCTACGCAATCCTGAAACTTCTCTTTAGCGAGAAGGAGGCTGGGCTGGTGGCACTGCTGCCCATTCGTCCCTTCACTGCGCGCCACGCGGCGAAAGTGTGGAAGATGAAGGAGAGCGAGGCACAGAAAATTCTCGAGGAACTGGCTGGACGCGCCATTCTGCTGGACATGACCGCACCCGACGGTGTCACTTCTTACGTGCTGCCGCCACCCATGGCCGGCTTCTTCGAGTTTTCTATGATGCGGCTGCAAGGCAACGTCGACCAGAAGTTGTTGGCCGAACTCTACTTTCAGTACATCAACGTCGAGGAGGAATTCATCACCGGGCTCTTCATGAGCGAGACGCGACTGGGCCGTGCGTTTGTCAATGAAGAGGTTCTGCTACCCGAGCAGCACCTGCGCGTGCTCGACTATGAGCGTGCGAGCGAGGTCGTGCGCTCAGCCAGCCACCGCGCGATCGGCATCTGCTATTGCCGCCACAAAATGCAGCATATGGATCGTGCGTGCGACGCGCCCCTGGACATCTGCATGACCTTCAACAGCAGCGCTGATGCCCTGGCCCGTCACGGCTATGCGCGTCAGATCGACGTCGCCGAGGGGCTAGACCTGCTGCAGCAGGCGCGCGACCGCGGCCTGGTGCAGTTTGGCGAGAACGCACAGCATGGCGTCAACTTCATCTGTAACTGCTGTGGCTGTTGCTGTGAAGCCATGATTGCGGCGCGGCGACTGGGCTTCACCAACGCGATCCAGACGACCAACTATCTGCCTCTCGTCGACGTAAGCGCCTGCAATGGCTGTGGCAAGTGCGTCAATGCCTGCCCAGTGGAAGCGATGACGCTTGTCTCCGCCAATGACGCTCACCACCCCAAACTCCGCAAGGCACACGTCAACACCGACCTCTGCCTGGGCTGTGGCGTCTGTGTCAAACAGTGTACGCGCGGCGGACTCCAATTGGAGGAGCGCAGCGAGCGCGTCATCCTGCCGGTGAACTCAGTCCATCGCACAGTACTCATGGCCACTGAACGCGGCATGTTGCCAAATCTCATCTTCGACAACCAAGCGCTGGCCAGCCATCGAGCCATGGCCGCTATCCTGGGTGGCATCCTGCGCTTGCCACCAATCCAGCAGGCGATGGCCAGCCAACAGGTGCGCAGCCGTTATCTGGTCAAACTCCTGGAATGGGGCGAACGCCATTTCCTGGAGAAGTGAGACGCTGAGGGCGGGTCCTCGCCTGGCCTGGGTTCAGGAAGGCATCCTACGTTACCGGCTGCTACTGCTGGGCGATGCGGCCTGACCGTGGCGGATACCCCGGTCAGGCTGGCAGGCGATGATGCCCTGTGCCTCCTATGAACTCCGATCGAACCGGCGTATGAGGAACAACGGCAGACTCAGGTCGGCAGATTCTGGAGAGCAGGCCAAAG
>CAIRNL010000134.1 GCA_903879975.1 uncultured Chloroflexota bacterium
GCACCTATGAAGAGGCGCCCTATCTGCTCAAGACGCCGGCGCGCCGCCTGGGCATGGCGCCCGCTTCCATCCCGGTGTCCAAGCCGCTGGAAGAGGAACTCCTGCCGTGGAAGAAAAACATCAAGGCAGCTGTCCTGGAAATGATGAGATAGGGGGAATCCATGGCAACCGAAATCAGGCTGCCCGACGCGGGCGCAGGTATTGAAGATGTAACTGTCAGCCGCTGGCGCGTGGCTGTAGGCGATAGCGTGAAGGCCGGCGATGTCATCTTGGAAGTCGCCACTGACAAGGTGGATACAGAAATTGTCGCACCAGCCGACGGTGTGCTGCTCAAGGTCAACTTCCAGGGCGGTGAACTGGCCCCGATCTCCGCAGTGATGGGCTATATCGGCCAGGCCGGCGAGCGTGCCAACGATGCACCTGCTGCACCGGCTGCGGCCACAGCCCCGGCCAGCGAATCCGCTGCGACCGCCGCCGCGCTGGCTGGCGAGGTCAAGGCCACGCCCGTCGCACGCCGCGTGGCAGCCGATAAGGGCGTCGACCTGGCGTCCGTGTCCGGCACCGGACCGGGTGGCCAGGTCACCAAGCAGGATGTGTTGGATCATCGTTCGCCCGCCTCCGCTGCATCGCCAGCTGGGCTGCCCGGCGATCTCGCCGACCAGCCATCGCTGGTAGTGCGCCGAGCTGCAGCCGACAACAACATCAATCTGACAGAGATTGCCGCAGGGCAGCCGCTCAGCACGCTGAGCAAGTACGATGTGCTCAGCGCCGCCGCAAGCCGTGCGGCAGGCAAGCCCGTGCGCGTCGAGCCGGCTTTCCTGCCCCCGTCGGCTGTACCGGCGCAACCGGGACAGCCGGCCCTGCCTGCCGCGCCAGCAGCCGCACCTGCCGTTCAGTCTGCATCGGCTGCGCCCAAGCCGGCGGCAGCTGCACCGGCTCCGCTCCAGCTCAAGCCGGGCGAAGAACTGGTCAAGCTCTCGCGCATGCGTGTCGCTGTGGCCCGCAACACGGCACAGAGCTTCTTCAGTGCACCCCAGGTCACGACTATGTGGGATGTGGACATGACCGCCATCCTACAACAC
The DNA here is from genome assembly GCA_903879975.1 of uncultured Chloroflexota bacterium. Taxonomy (GTDB): domain Bacteria; phylum Chloroflexota; class Anaerolineae; order Caldilineales; family Caldilineaceae; genus Caldilinea. The sequence goes on from CAIRNL010000134.1 coordinate 1,083, forward strand.
AGGGCCACGCATAAGAAGGAGTTTGCCGCGGCCGGTGTCAACCTCACTATCACCGCCTATTTCGTCGAGTCGATTGTCGCAGGATTGCGCGCTGTGCCAGCCGCCAACGCCACCTGGACCGACGATGGTGTGATGATCAAACGATATTTCAATGTCGGCATGGCGACGGCATTGCCCATGGATCAGTACGGCATCGGTGGGCTGATCGTGCCCGTGATCAAGAATGCCGGGGAGTTGAATCTCATGGGGATCGCACGGGCGGTCAACGAACTGGCTGAACGTGCTCGCAAAGGCGATCTCAAGCAGGATGACCTCGCAGACGGCACCTTCACGCTGAGTAACTACGGCACTTCGGGGAGCCGCTTCCAGACACCCATTGTCGTGCAGCCTCAAGTTGGCATTCTGGGTGTCGGCGCTGTGGAGAAGCGCGCCGTGGTCGTCAGCAATGGCCACCCGCTGGAACCGAACATGGGTGACTCGCTCACGTTCAAGCCTATGACTACACTGGGCTTCAGCTACGACCATCGCGTGCTCGATGGCGCAACAGCAGACGCATTCTGTGCGGTGGTCAAGAAGCACCTGGAAGGCTACGCCGCCTGATTGCTGCCAGCTGGCCTTGCGCTCCCTGGCGCAACCAGATCAGTGCTGAGGGGGGCGAGCCGCCCGGCTCGCCCCGTTGCTTTGTGGCGATCAGGAATTGCGCTGCATCAACCACTGCGCGGTCGACCCCAGCAGGCTCTGCTCCGCCCGCTCGCCCAGCGCAGCCTGCAACGACGACAAGCCCGCCGCATAGTAGCTCTCCATCAAGGTGGCCGCATAAGCCCGCGAACCGGCTGCGTCGAGTAGCGCCAGCGCAGTCGGCAGCTCGGCCGCCCCAAAGTCGGCCCGCTCCAGAATCTTAGCCAAGTCCGCGCCGACGTCGGCGTCACCCAAGGCGTGCAGCAGGGGAAGGCTCTTCTTGCGGCGCAAAATGTCGTTGCCGGCTGCCTTGCCAGTCACGGAGGGGTCGCCCCAGATGCCGAGCATATCGTCTTGGATCTGGAATGCCAGGCCGATGGACTGACCAAAGCGGCGCAACGCTTCGTCGCGGCCGGGCGCAGCGCCGCCGACCAGCCCGCCGATGGCCACGCTGGCGCCAATGAGAGCAGCTGTCTTGCCCTGGATCATGCGCAAGTATTCGTCGACAGGGACGACACTGCGCGTTTCGAAGCTCATGTCCAGATGTTGTCCCTCGGTGAGTGCCACGCACATCTCCGTGAAGATGCGCAGTGCAGCCAGCGTTGTGGCTGCGGGCACCCCGCGGTCGGCCAGCCGTTGCACAGCCGCAAAGGAAAGGGCAAACATAGCGTCGCCGACGTTGATGGCCTGCGGCACGCCCCACAGCTTCCAGACTGTCGGGCGATGGCGCCGTGTCTCGTCGCCATCCTCGATGTCGTCGTGTACGAGGGAGAAGTTGTGCAGAATCTCCACGGCGGCGGCAGCGGGCAGCGCCTGCGCAGGAGTGCCACCCATCTCGGCACAGGCCATCAGGCACAGCAGCGGACGCAGGCGCTTGCCGGCCGGCAGGCTTTCCGCCTCGAAGTGGGCGTTGACCCAGCCCATGTGGTAGTGCATCATGCCGTAGTGTGCTGCGACGGCGTTCTCTTCACTGGCCAGTACGGCGCGCATCTCCGCCTCGATAGCGGGGAGCCACTGGGCCGCAAAGCTGCTCAACATAGACTGTTTCCTTCTTTGACCAGCACGCCCGGCTGGCGCAGATCCTCGACTGTCGCCGCGCCGCTACAGAACATGGCGATGCGCGCTTCGGCAATCAACAGTTCCATCTCTTCGACAACCGCGTCGGCCGATTCCATCGCCACCTTCAGGAAGGGCGACGCCAGTCCCACCAGATCGGCGCCCAGGGCGACACATTTTGCCACATCCTGGCCGGTGCGGATGCCACCGCTGGCAAAGAGATGCACGTTGTCGCATCCCAGCTCCGCACGGGCTCGACCCGCGCTCACCAGACTTTCGGCGGTAGGGATGCCCCAGTCGGCGAAAGCACCTGCCAGCCGGCGCAGGCGCTCGGTCGGCGCGCGGTGCATCTCCACCTGGCTCCACGAAGTGCCGCCGGCGCCAGCCACGTCGATCGCGTGGACGCCGGCGTCGATCAGGCGGCGGGCCGTCTGCGCACTGATGCCCCAGCCCACTTCCTTGACGATGACCGGTCTGCCCAGCCGCGCACACACGTCGCCAATCTTGTCCAGCAGCCCGCGCCAGTTGACGTCCCCTTCAGGCTGGACGGCTTCCTGCAGCGGGTTCAGGTGAAGGATCAGAGCGTCGGCGTCGATCATCTCGACGGCACGCCGGCACTGATCGACCGAATAGCCGTAATTGAACTGCACTGCGCCCAGGTTGGCGAAGAGGAGGACATCGGGCGCCACGTCGCGCACGCGGAAGGTCTGACGCACTTCGCCGCGCTCGATGCCGGCACGCTGGCTGCCGACGCCCATGGCAACATGCTGTGCCTGCGCCGCCTCGGCCAGGTTGCGGTTGATCAGGGCCGCCTGCTCTGTCCCGCCTGTCATCGAGCTGACGAGCAGCGGTGAGTGCAGACGGCGGCCAAAGACGGTTACGGCCATCGTCACGTCACCTAAGTCGATTTCGGGCAGGGCTTGGTGCACAAAGCGATAGCGCTCCAGCCCCGTGGTCAAATTGGGAAACTGCACATCCTCCGTGACGTTGATGCGGATGTGATCCGCTTTGCGTTGATCGATAGACAATTGAAACCTCAGCTGGAATTCAGTTCTGACGCAATGTAGATCATAATAGTGTCACTTTACGTGTAAGTCGGTATGGCAACTCCCCGCTTCTCTGAGTATACCAACCGTCTGGATCAATCTCACATTTCTGGAGAATACTTATGCCTCTCTCTGTCTATCAAATGGCACGCGCCGCATTGGTGGATTCTCCGTTCGATGCCTCCGCCGCCGAAGCCCAGTATCCGCCTGACCTGGAACTGGAACCCAGCCACCTCTTCATCGACCTCGCGTTGGATATTGTAGCCAGACGCGCGGCCGGTGCCGTGACGCTGACCGTCCTGGCCCGGCGTGCGGGGACGCATCTGCTGCGCCTCAATGCGGTCGACCTTGATGTCTCGGACGTGAGCGATCCGGTCGGGCGTGCAGTGACGTGGCGCAATGAGGGGCAGTTTCTCACGATTCGCTGGAGCGACCCCTTTGCTGCCCAGGAGGAGCGCCGCATTGTGGTGCATTATGCCGTCGAATCGCCCTCCTCTGGCCTCTATTTCTCCCAGCCCAGCGCCGCCTATCCAGACATGCCCTGGTACGCCGTCACCGACCACGAGACCGAGCGTGCTCGCCACTGGCTGCCGTGCGTCGACCTGCCCAACGCGCGCACGACGCTGGACATCCGGCTGCGCGCAGAGGAACGCTTTACGATCCTGGCGAACGGCTACCTGGTAGGGGAGGAACTGCACGGCGACGGCACCAAGAGCGCCCACTGGCGGCTGGAGCAACGCTGCCCTAGCTACCTGATCTGCTTCGCTGCCGGCGAGTTTGTGCGCGCCGACGACGGCGCATTCGACGACGGTGAGAAGCGTATCCCGCTTGCGTATTTCTGTAGCCCACAACATACGAGCCAGGATCTGTTGCGTAGCTTCGGCCGCACAGGCGCCATGCTGGCGTGGATGACGGCCAGGCTGGGCCAGCCGTTCCCGTACCCCAAGTATTTCCAGTGGACGGCACCCGGCGTTTCTGGCGCGATGGAGAACATCTCGCTGGTGAGTTGGGACGAACGCTACGCGCTCGACGCCAAGCTCGCCACCGAGTGGACGTGGCTGGTCGATGCCGTCAACGTGCACGAGATGGCGCACAGCTATTTCGGTGATGCTGTCGTCTGCCGCGACTTCGCCCATGCCTGGCTCAAGGAGTCCTGGGCGACCTACATCGAGCAGGTCTATCGCGAGGAGACGGTGTCGGCAGATGAGGGACGCTTTGTCTTCTATGAACATGCCAAGCGTTACCGCAACGAGGCTGATAACCGCTACAAGCGCCCGATTGTCACCCGCCATTTCCAGTCGTCGTGGGATATGTACGACGCACATCTCTATCCCGGCGGCGCGTGCCGGCTGCATATGCTGCGCAGCGAACTGGGCGATGAGACGTTCTGGGCGGCGGTGTGCGATTACCTCGGCCGCTTCAACGGCAGGGTTGTCGAGACGGACGATTTCCGCCTGGTGCTCGAAGAACATTCCGGCCGTTCGCTGGGGCGCTTCTTCGAGCAATGGTTCTACCAGCCTGGCTACCCGGAACTGGCGCTCTCTTTTACCCATGAAGCGGCTGACGGTGTCGGCGTGTTGTCGCTGGAGCAGAAACAGGTAGATCGCGCCGCCGGTATTCCTGCGTTTGCCTTCGATGTCGAGGTGCGCTGGCGTGCCGGCGGGGTGTGGCACAGCCAGCCACTGCGTGTCGAACATGCCTATCATACCTTCGTCCTGCCGATGCCGGTGGTGCCGGAGATGATCCTCTTCGATCCCGACGGCAAACTGTTGCACAAGCTCTCCTTCAATCCTGGCGACGATCTGCTGCGCCGCCAACTGGTGGAGGGAACGACAGTGCTGGCACGCATCCACGCCGCGCAGGAACTGGCCGCCACTGGCCGTCGGCCGAACATTGTGGCCGTCGTCGACGCCTACAGCGCAGAGCCGCACTGGGGGGTGCGCTGCGTCATGGCTGAGGCACTGGCCAGGAGCAACAGCGCCGCCGCTGTGGCCGGCCTGGCAGGGTGGATCGCAGTCGAGTCCGATCCGCTGGTGCTGCCGACGTTGCTGCAGGCGGCAGCTGCTTACCGCGATGAGGCGATTCGCCAGGCGCTCATGCAGCGGCTGGCGCAGGGACTGGGCTATGTGGCGACCCGCGCCGCCTATGAGGCGCTGGGCGCCCAGCGAGAGGATGCTCCCTACGATTTGCTGTTGGCTGCCGCTGAGCGCCCTGGTTTCAATGGTATCGAGCAGATCGGCGCTCTGCTTGGCCTCGCCGCTGCGCGCTGCCGCGCCGCGCTGCCGCTCCTGCTGCGCCTCGTACGCCATGGCGGCAGCAGCTACTATGTTCGACCGGCCGCCGTCAGCGCGCTGGCTACACTCGGCGCACACGTCGAGGCACATGAGCGCACACAGATCGTCGATACACTGGTCGAGCTGCTGCGCGATCCGGTTTACCAGGTCGCCATCAGTGCCGTGCGCGGGTTGGAAGCGCTGCAGGCGGACAATGCTATGGCGGCGTTGGAGGCCTACGCGCGTAGTCGAGTGCACCAGGAGGCGGTAGTTGCACGCCGTGCCATAGAGCGTCTGCGCAAGAAGGGCGAGCAAGCAGGACAAGTTCCGCACAAGGAATTGGAAGACCTGCGCCGCCAGCTGCGCAGGCTGGAAGCCGAAGTGGCCAGATTGAAGGTGTGAAGGAGCGCCCCCGCGAACCCGAGGGTGTTTTCTTGCACCGCAGGGAACGCGTCTGAAGGGATGGGATGTGGAAAGCAGGATTTTCGAGCACCGCCGCTGCCGAGAGGGCGAACGCGCAAAATCCTGGCTTCGATCGATCTTCCCTTGAGCCGGCCAGACCCAGCCGGTCTGGCGTGCGGCAATTTATTTTGCAGTTTTAATTGCTCTATTTGCCTATGGAATTAGCCACTACATTTTGTGTATCCCGAGGGCTTTTCCTGGAAAATAGACCATTAGAATGTAAATTAATGCTTTTTTGGGCTAAAATTGATGTCATTGTGTTGTGAAAACCTCTTGCATTTCTGCAAAATTCATGGTAAGCTGTTTACGGATCTTGTTTCAGGGGGGGCCGCATTTTGCATCCATGTTTGCAAGATTCTACGCGAAAGGAGAATGCCATGTGAGCAACCAAACGGTCGTCTCATGAAGACGCTATTTGTTGTCTAATATCACCCCAACAATAACAGTGTAGCTCTTTGAAAGGAGAGTCGTATGTCTGGTAACACCAGTCAGCGACAGTGGATGCCCTGGCGTGTGCGGACGCTGCTGGCAGTACTCCTGGCGCTGGGAATGCTGATCCCTGTGGTCAGCGCTTTTGCTCAAGATGAAGCAGTGAGGCCGAATGACAAGCTGTGTATTGAAGGCTCTGTCATCGACTGGGAAGAATACCTCCTCGACTCGTCCAATAACGATCCCGACGTGATCGACCCTTGGACGATCAACTACGCACCGTACGTGGGCACACAGGCCGAGCAGCCGGCTCAAGTGCAGACGAAAGATGGCAAGTTCAAGATCGAAAGCTACGGCGATGCCGCTCTTTCGGTTGGCCTGTGGAACTTCTCCATCGTGATTCCGCAGAACACCAACTGGGAGGGTGTCACCCCAACCAGTTTTGATGTGCCGCTCAATTACGGCTCTGATCAGTGTGCCCAGATTCGCTTCAAGCTGGTCCGTCGCGTACCGGTGATCGTCACCAAGATCAACGACGCGCACGAGCCGTTGAAAGGCTGGGTCATGCAGGCGGCGCCCGGCAAGGGCAATTGGTTTGCCTCGCCTGTTGAAGTGACGACTGACGCCAACGGTGAAGCACAGTTCCGCCTGACCCCAGGTTTGTGGGCCTTCACGGAAAGGGCGCCGCACGGGGTGCCCTATATGGCCATCATGCCTTCCTCCGGTAGGCAGGAGCTTCATGTCGCGTATGAGGTCGACGATGCGGGCGCGCCGGTTGTGCAGCGGATTCGCTTTAAGAACCGTGTCACGGAGTACGGCTGCATCGACGTCTATAAGCTGGACGTCCCGCCCGTAGATGCTGCGAACAGTGCCTCGACCCCACTGCCCGGCTGGAAGATGACTGTCAAGCGCGCCAATGGCACGGTGGTCGCCACCGGCTACACCGATGCCAGCGGTAAAGTCACCTTCAGCCACCTGCCCTTCGGTCCCTATACGGTCGTCGAAGAGCACCGGACCGGGTGGGCGCCGGCTTCGCCGACCGGTTTCACTGTCGATGTTACAACTGATGATCCCTGTTCAACAGTCACTTTCTTCAACGAGCAGGACTTTGGCTTCAGTTTCGTCGGCCGTAAGATTGATACAAATGGCAAGGTGGGTCTCCCGAACTGGAAGATCAGGATCACGCCATTGGATAAGGGTGGTGCCCTGCCCGAGAACGGCACGGACGATCCTGACCATAACAACACGAAGTATGTCCTGACTGATGGCCTCGGCCAGTACCGCTTCGACTTTGCTACCAATGACTACCGCGTGCCCGGCGCTCGCTACCAGATCTGTGAAGCAGAGGTCGCCGGCTGGCTTCCCCACACGCCGCTGTGCTACACGGTTCGCCTGCCCCACGATCCCGGCTCGCCGGTGAAGGTGTGGGACTTCGAGAATCAACAGGTTGGTCACTGGGAGACCGTGATTTACGGCCGTCCCTCGACCAGCACTGGCGCCTGCGCACACTCGGTAACAGTTCAGCCTGGCGATAGCCTGTATGGTATCGGCGCCTACTACGGCGTGTCGGCCAGCGCAATGCTGGCAGCCAACCCATGGGTCTACAGCCGGCCGCACTACTATGTCTATCCGGGCGATACGGTCTGCGTGCCGTAAGCTCACTGCTCTCGGCGCACTGGGCGTACAATCTTGCGGCAGCACAGAGTTGCTGCGCTGCCAACGCCCGCTGAGTGCACTGGAGCCTGTCGTTTTGCTTGGAGGGGGGCCGGCATTGGCGCCTGCCGCAGGCGCCTGACAACTGAATAACAGCGTTCGAGCCAGGTTTCCCAGAGGGAACCTGGCTCTTTTTTGCCGCAGCTGAACGTTTGTGTGCCGGGCTGTTCCAGAGGAGCGACGACGCCGGTTGCTTCTGCGCCCGTCAAGCGTCCGCGTTGGCTCCTTCTTGCCGCTCCGTTTCTTCCCGCGTCCCTGCCCCCCGATGGTAAAATCATGTAATGCATATTGGCGTTCTCACCCACAACTACCCGCGCTTCACCGGCGATTTTAGCGGCACTTTCGTGGAAGCACTCTGTGAAGAATTGGCCGTGCAGGGCCAGCGGGTCACCGTCTATGCCCCATACGATCCGGCCTACCGGCGACCCCTCCACGCGCCGGTCAATCTGCAACTCTATCGCTACGTCTGGCCGGACTCGCTGCACAGGCTCGGTTATATGCGTACCATGCACGCCGATCTGGCGCTGCGCCTCGAGGCGTACGCCCTCAGCCCGGCCCTCTTTGCCCGCGGCATCCAGGCGACGATGGCCGGGGCGCGCCGCAGCCGCCCCGATGTGCTCCACGCTCACTGGCTGCTGCCCAATGGCTTCATCGCCGCGGTCGTGGCCCGCCGCCTAGGCATCCCGCTCGTCATCTCGATCCCTGGCTCTGACGCACAGGTGGCGCGTAGCAACCCGCTCTTTCGCAGCCTGGCACGCTACGCGCTGCACCAGGCAGA
>CAIRNL010000135.1 GCA_903879975.1 uncultured Chloroflexota bacterium
AATTGGGCAATTGGAGCCGCTGCATTCTGGACGGTACGTGGCATGGTCGCAAACGCTGCCCGCAGCAATCGGATAATTGCAGAAGTTGTGGTAGAGTGAAATGTCGTATGGTGAAAACATCCACATTCACGCTCTATCTGGTGTCGTTGGCCAGTGCGGCGGCGCTGATCTGGTTGGCCTGGCAGTATTATCCTGCGAACCCGCTTCCCAAGCTGACGTGCCAACCTGAATGCGTACAGGTGGATCTGAGCAGGCGAGACCTAGAAGGTGCCGACCTGAACCGCGTCGACTTTTCGGCGGCGGATTTGAGCGAAGCCAACCTACGCCGTGCCACGTTCCTCCTGGCGATACTGGCCGGTGCATCGTTACGCAAAGCCGATCTGCAGAGTGCCGACCTATCGAACGCCCTGTTGCACGAGGCTGACCTGCGGTATGCCCATCTGGGCAATGCCGTGCTGCGCAACGCGGATTTACGCAACGCGGATCTGCGGGATGCGAATTTGGCCGGTGTCGACCTGCGTGCCGCCAATCTGAGCGGTGCGCAGCTTGACCGGGCGATTCTGGCCGGTGCCTCGCTCGTCGATGCCGACTTGGGGAACGCCAGTTTACGGCGCGTCGATCTGCGCGATGCCAACCTGCGCAACGCCACACTGCGCTTTGCGGACCTGCGCCTGGCCGACCTGACCGGTGCCAATCTAATTGGCGCTGATTTGATGGGGGCACTGCTGCCCCACGATTTTCATGCTGAGAGCATTCAGACAGCAAACCCGTAGATTTCGCCGATGATCGATCAGATTCTGACAACCATCGACGCCATGCCGGCCATCTCGCTGGCCGAGATCAAATCATTGGCATTGCTTGATCGGATGGACGTCAAGTTCATCATGCATGAAACACAGTTCGCGCAGATCTTGTGGCGATCACAAGGAAACTATCGCGTACTGGAGATCAACGGTGTACGGCCTGGGCGCTATTACACCACCTATTTCGACACGTCCGACTTTACCCTATACCAGTCGCACCACAACGGCACGCGTGTGCGCCACAAGGTACGCTGGCGTTGGTACATGGACAGCAAAGTTGTCTACCTAGAAGTCAAGGAAAAGACCAACCGCGAGCGCACGGTCAAGACACGCACGCTCCTCTCCGCCCCTGTCACACAGCTGGGCGAACTCAGCAGCGATTGGATGCCTGCGTCGCTGCAAGTGAATGCAGCGACGTTGCGGCCTGTTGTGTCGAACCAATTCCGGCGCGTGACCTTGGCCGACTTTGCGCGACAGGAGCGGGTCACGGTGGACCTGGGTCTCGAGTTTAGCGCCGGCGAGCGTGTGGTGCCGATGCCTGGGCTGGTGATTGTGGAGGTGAAGCAGAGCAAATTCTCCCTTTCTTCCCCGATTGCGCGCGAGTTGCACCGGCTGCAGCTGCATCGCACGCATGTGAGCAAGTACTGCGTCTCGATGGCGATGCTTTACCCAGAATTGAAACACAACCGCTTCAAGCCCCTCATACGCCAACTCGAAGCCATCTGCAACGGCCGAGGTCGCTGTGAACATCACAACTGAGCTCCTGCCCGGTTTTGCCCTGACCCTGGCAACGGGCATCCTCATCTTCGGTCTAGGTTATGCGGCGTCGCGTCGCAGCCGGCCGGAATATGTCTTCACCTTCCTGAGCTTC
>CAIRNL010000136.1 GCA_903879975.1 uncultured Chloroflexota bacterium
GTGGTCGTACCAGGCATCGATGACAAGATTGCCGTCGATCCAGAGGCGCGCGCCGTCGTCGCTGTTGAGCGAGAAGCGATAGAGGCCAGCAGCCGGGATCTGTACTGTGCGTGTCCAGCGGGCTGAGAACAGATCTGCATCGATCTCGGGCGCAGGGGACCCCACTCCCCAACGGAAATTCACATCGGGCTCGACGCGCGCGAGGAGAGGTGCGCCGCTGAGCGTCGCATTGTTCCAGTAGCTCGCCAGCCAGCCGTCGCCGCTCTGTGCAGCGGGATGCTGGGCCGACTGTGCACGAACGGGCGCGGGGATGAGGCTGACCAGCAACACTGCCATGGCGGCCCACAGAGCCAGCCGGCGGGATGCAGGGCGTGCAGTCATCATGCGCATGTTGTCCTCCTCGCAGATTCAACAAGATGGGAGAAAAGCATCGTCCTCTCTCGATTGTACGCCTTTTTCGGGTAGAATGTTCCCGATGCGGGAAGCCAAGATTTCTGTTATGCTGGCTTCTTCACGAAACAGAAACCCCAGCCCGTAGCTAACCAAGACGGGCTGGGGTTCTGCCGGGATGTGGTGAGGTTCCCGCAGAGGTGAATTGAAGAAGGGAAATTTGTCACCGACTCTGGCTCCCCTTTCAGATGTCGTGACAACCATAGTGTAGTAGGGCGCGGTAAACATTCCTGTAACAGCAGGTTAACAGTTGTTCGCTGCCCCCAGCACAGCGCCGCTGGTTGTGTGCTGCTTGCCCATCGCCACTCAATGCAGTAGAGTGCTGGCAGACACCCCCGGCGTCGATCCAGCAAAACCAGACAAAGGATACAAGGCATGGATAGCAACGTGTATCGGGCGAAACCCGGCAAAACAATTGATTGGAAGCACTGGGACCCGGACGACAAGAGCCAGTTCGACGGTGACAAGGATGACGGGCGCGCTGCCCTGCCCGCCCTCAATCGCCGGCTGGAAGAGCTGCAGGAACTGCTGTACGCCGAAAACAAGCATAAGGTGCTGATCGTGCTCCAGGGAATGGATACGGCGGGCAAGGATGGCACCATTCGCCACGTATTTGAAGGCGTCAACCCGCAGGGTGTGCGGGTCGCCAGTTTCAAGGCACCGACGCCGATCGAACTGGCGCATGACTACCTGTGGCGTGTCCATCAGCAGACGCCTGCCAGCGGCCAGATGACGATCTTCAACCGTAGCCACTATGAGGACGTGCTCGTCGTGCGCGTCCACAATCTGGTGCCGCCCGAGGTTTGGGGCCGGCGCTACGACCAGATCAACGCCTTCGAGCGCCTGCTTGCGGAAGAGGGTACGACGATCCTCAAGTTCTTCCTGCACATCAGCAAGGACGAGCAGAAGCAGCGCCTGCAGGATCGCCTGGACGACCGTGAGAAACGGTGGAAATTCTCTACGGGCGACCTGGCGGAGCGCAAGCTGTGGGACAACTACATGGCGGCCTACGGCGCAGTGTTGGAAAAGACGAGCACGGATCATGCGCCGTGGTATATCGTGCCCGCCAACCGCAAGTGGTACCGTGACCTCGTCATTTCGCACACCATTATCAGCACGCTGGAAGGGCTGCACATGCGCTACCCGGAGTGCGAGCCCGGTCTCGACGAGATCGTCATCGAATGAGTGAAATGCGCTAGTGTCCCGTCAAGCGTTATTTGATAGCTAGCGTGTTGAGGAAGCGCCTTGTGCTTGCCGGTCAAATGTGATCGCAAGGGACACGCATACTTATCACTTCAGGCTTGACGAGACACTAGCACAGATGGGCGCCATCGGCAGTGTCACGGTGAACTGGCTGCCCTTGCCCACCTCACTCTCCACCGTCACGCTGCCGCCGAGCAGGTGCACCAACTTGTGCACCGACGCCAGACCGATCCCGACACCCTCATAGCGCCGCGCCAGGCGCTGGTCTATTTGCGTGAAGGAGTCGAAGAGGTACGGGAGCTTTTCTGCCTCGATGCCCACACCGTGATCCCAGACCACGAGACGAACGGCCTCACTGGCAGGCGCGCGACCCACACAGATGCCGAGCACGCCCTGCCAGCCCGTGAATTTGACGGCATTGTCGAGCAGCAGGATCAGGATGCGGGTGATCAGGTCTGCATCGCTGACGATCGTCAGGTCTGCGGGGTCAACGTCGACCGCGATCGTCTGCTCCTTCTCCGCAGCCTTGTCTTTGAGCGCACGCACGCTGATGGCGCACAGCTCCGCCAACCGGCACGATTCGTGTTGCA
>CAIRNL010000137.1 GCA_903879975.1 uncultured Chloroflexota bacterium
AGCGACAATATGGTCGTTCACACGCGTACCCAGCGCGTCGAGCGCAGCCGCCGAACGATCCTGGAGATGCTCGATTCAGCCGTCGATCTCTCTGAAGCGCCAGAGATTCAAGTGCAGATGGACGACTATGGCGTCGATCACAATCGCTTCCCCGCTGCCGAGCGACGCAACCCACCGTTGATCGATGACAATCCCATGTATGTGCGCGATTACGCCAAATGCGTGCTCTGCTGGCGTTGCGTGCAAGTGTGCGCCGAGGATGCACAGTATACCTTTGCGCTCAACTTCGATGGCCGCGGCTTCGAGACGCAGATCGGCACTTTCTTCGACCAGCCCATGCCGGACACGACCTGCGTCTTCTGCGGCCAGTGTGTCGGCGTCTGCCCTACGGGTGCGCTCAAGCCGCGCCGCGAGTGGTTGCTGGAACAAGGCAAAACGCCGGACGAAATTATGCAGGTATCGCGTTCCGAGCGGCGCAGCAGGAGAATGAGGGGATGAGGGGGCAAACTCACTGTGCATCCGCTCATCCTGTCATCTTGTCATGATGAGCGAACTGTCGACAATCCTGTTTGGCCTTCTCTCTGCGCTGACGTGGGGTGCAGGGGACTTCTGCGGCGGGTTATCCAGCAAGCGCGCACATGCCTACACTGTCGTGCTGGTGGCAGAGTTCGTCGGCGCGCTCTTACTGGCCATACTCGCCGTACTCTTCGGCGAACGCATGCCGGGCATGTCGTTGCTCCTCTATTCCGGTGTCGGCGGCATCCTCGGTGCGGTCGGGCTGTTGGCGCTGTATAGCGGCCTCTCGTCAGGACACATGGGCATAGTGGCACCGCTTTCGGCAGTCATCGCCGGTGTAGTGCCGATTGCGGCGACGCTGCTCCGCGAGGGCTGGCCAACTGGTGCGCAGATTGCCGGCTTCCTGGTAGCGCTGGCTGCGGTGTGGTTGCTGGCCGGCGGCACCGGGCATCGCATCACACTGCGTGAACTCGGCTATGCTGCGGTGGCCGGCTTGGGCTTCGGCCTCTATTTCGTGTTCGTCGATCAAGCCACGGCTGACAGCGCCGTCTTCTGGAACCTGGCCTTTGCCCGTACCCTCGGCGGCCTCTTGCTGCTCGCCATTGTGCTGGTGACTCGTCGTCCAGTCTTGCCGCCGCGCACTATCCTGCCGCTCAACGTCACGGCTGGTATACTCGATGCTGGCGGCAACCTGTTTTTCGCCCTGGCTGCCTTGGCTGGCCGGCTCGATGTTGCGGCCATCCTTTCTTCGCTCTATCCGGGTACAACCGTTCTGTTAGCCTGGGCGGTACTCGGCGAACGGCTCAACCGGCCGCAGGCGGTCGGCGTCATGGCTGCGCTCCTCGCGATTGTGCTGATTGCCTTATAGAACGAGCTGCCCTCCACACATCTGCTCGCCGATCCCATACAATCCAGCATCTGCAAGACATCAGCCGGTCGGCGCACCTGTTGTTTTCTATGCTGGGCGGTCGCTGCGTATTGGCTGTGGCGCCGCTCAGTCGCCGTTGACCACCATGCTAGGACTCCCCCACTTGACACAGCGTTGCTCCTGCACCCTGCGTGCCGCTTCCAGACGCGCGCGGATCGTGGCTGAATCCTCGCCTGCTTCCAGAGCGACGCCAGCTTTTGGAAGGGCACGCGCACCATATCCAGATGGATGTCGATGCGGTCGAGCAGCGGCCCAGAAATGCGCTGTTGATAGCGTTGGACAGCCGACAAGGAACAGGTGCACTGTTGGCGGTCGTCAATGTCCCCCAGACCATCAGACCGGCAGCTTGGGCCGTCCGACGCGCCCGCAGGTCATCCAGCAGAACCACATGGGTTTTGTTTTCCAGGGCCAGAGCCATTGCGGCCAGTTCGCCCGGTCCCAGATGCAGGGATAACCACTCGGACGGCGTGGCTCGCGGGTCTACAACCTGAAGCCAGGGATAGGCGCTGAGATTGGGAACATCAAACCCGCGCCGTTGACCTTGCCTGAGTTCTTCGACAACCGCGCTTGGCGCCCAGACACGGCTGAATAGCTTGGGGAGCCACTCGACCGCATGCGCTGCTTGCTTCAGTGCAGCCACTTTCAGCCGATCTGACAATCTGTTGGCGTTGCCCAGGCTGGTTGCCCCTAGGGCGAATTCATGTTGCGAAACGAGCGTGTGATGCCATAGAAATTGCAGGCAACGGGGGCGTTGCACAATACAAAACTCATCGCTTACTCTATTCCTTGCGGACAAACAAGAAAGGAGAGCAGGCGATGAGCAAAATGCACTATATCACATTGGCTGAGGCGCTGGCCCAGGTAGAGGATCCACGAGATGCGCGTGGGAAGCGATTCGAGTGGCTGTTTCTGTTGGTTGTGATCGGCGCAGCCTCGATGAGCGGAAAAAAGACGCTGCTTGACATCAACCGTTGGGTTCAAGGCCACGGAGACGAATTGAAAACAGCATTGCAGCCGAAAAAAGGTCGGATACCAAGTCTTGCGACGCTGCGTCGTGTCGTGTGTGATGTGACCATCGCCACAGTGGAAGAGGCTTTGAGCAAGTTTCAGGCGGGCTTGATTGACGAAAGCGGTGGTGCCGGCACGCTGCTCACCCATGATGGGTGTCAAATGTCGTCCACTATGTCCGCGATGTCAGCTTTGGCGAAGACCGCTCCCAACTTTGCTCCGGCAACGCACCCCCAGTAATGGCCGCCCTTCGCAACGTGATCGCTGCTCTGCTTCGTATCGAGGGATGGACTACCATCCCGGCAGGCTTTCGCTTCTGTGAACGCTTGCCGCAAATTCCGTTGCGCCTAATGGGTGCAATCGCAACATGAATTCGCCCTAGTTGAGAGATGCCG
>CAIRNL010000138.1 GCA_903879975.1 uncultured Chloroflexota bacterium
AATATCACGATGAGTTGTGGCCTGATCGTGATTTCACTCGCTTTTTTGGGGTTATGCATGCTGGTCGGCGCACTCGCTGCCACGTTGCTGCTAGTCACCACAGGATAAGCGTAACAGGATAAGCGTAACAGGATAAGCGTATCGGTCTGTGTGTTGACAGGAAAAAATACAGCCAGGAAAATTTTATTGAATTACTGAATTGTCATGAATCTTGTCTTTCAGGGAAAACCAATGCCGATGGTAGACTCACGCTTGCCGATCCAAGAGTTTCACCGCGCAATAGAGCAGGTGCCGGCTGGCAAAATGTTCGGCAAGATCGTGGTCGAAGTAAATTCTTAGCGACGGCTCGAGCGTTCGAGACCGATCTCCAAACGGTGCAGGCGCAGGCAGCGCAGGCCCCGCTCAGAAAAAGGCAGGTAGACGTTGAGCGACCAACCTGTTGATCCTCGAATCCAGGAACTGCGTGACCGCAAAGCGCAGGCGTATATCGGTGGCGGCGAAGACAAAATTGCTCGGCAGCATGCGCGCGGTCGCATGACTGCGCGGGAGCGGCTGCAGCTGCTGCTGGATAAGGGCACCTTCCGCGAGGTGGATGTCTTTGTCACGCACAACTCCAGTGAGTTCGGCCTGGCCGAACAAAAGTTTCCCGGCGACGGTGTCGTGACCGGCTATGGCAGCATCAATGGCCGGCTGGTCTTTGTCTACTCGCAGGATTTCACCGTCTTTGGCGGCAGTGTGAGCCGCGCCCACGCCCAAAAGATCTGTAAGATCATGGACATGGCCATGAAAAATGGCGCCCCCGTCGTCGGCTTGAATGATTCAGGCGGTGCGCGCATCCAGGAAGGCGTGCACAGCCTGGCCGGCTACGCCGAGATCTTCTACCGCAATGTGATTTCGTCCGGCGTCATTCCGCAGATCAGCATCATCATGGGGCCGTGTGCGGGCGGCGCCGTCTACAGCCCGGCCATCACGGACTTCGTGGTCATGGTCAAAGAAACCAGCCACATGTTTGTCACCGGTCCCGATGTCATCAAAGCCGTCACCCACGAAGACGTCACCTTCGAGGAGCTGGGCGGCGCTTCGGTGCATGCCAGCAAATCGGGTGTTGCTCACTTCGCTGCTGAAAACGAGGAGGACGCCATCTTCCTTGTGCAGCATCTGGTCGATTATCTGCCCAGCAACAATATGCAGGATCCGCCCCTCTCCCCTCCCACCGACGACCCGCTGCGTGAAGCGCCCGAGTTGGATACCATCATTCCTGACAACCCCAACAAACCATACGACATGAAGGAAGTCATCCGCCATGTCGTCGACGACAGTCAATTTCTCGAAGTGCACGAACACTGGGCACGCAATATCATCGTCGGCTTTGCCCGGCTGGGGGGCCGTCCTGTCGGTGTCATTGCGCAGCAGCCGACCGTGCTGGCCGGTGTGCTCGACGTCGAGGCAAGCCAGAAGGGTGCTCGCTTTGTGCGCTTCTGCGATGCGTTCAACGTCCCGCTCATCGTTTTCGAGGATGTGCCCGGCTTCATGCCCGGCATCAACCAGGAACATGGCGGCATCATCCGCCAGGGCGCCAAGCTGCTCTATGCCTTCTGTGAGGCAACGGTGCCCAAACTCACCGTCATCGTACGCAAGGCCTATGGCGGCGCTTACTGCGTCATGAACCCGCGCCACATTGGCGCAGACATGGTGCTGGCGTGGCCGAGCGCCGAGATCGCAGTCATGGGTCCCGAAGGCGCTGTCAATGTGATCTTCCGTCGCGAGATCGCAGACGCGGGCGATCCAATGGTGCGCAAAGGCGAATTGGTGCAGGATTACCGTGATCGCTTCGCGAACCCGTACGTAGCCGCTGCAGCCGGCTTCATCGACAACGTCATCGAACCGCGCGAGACCCGGCCCCATCTCATCAACGCGCTGGAGATGCTGCAAAATAAGTGGGATAGCCTGCCGCCCAAGAAGCACGGAAATATCCCGCTATGAAGCTGCCGTTGCCCGAAATCGAGTTTGAGCTGACCGCCGATCAATACGAGAGGATGGGCTTTCCCGGACTGAAGCAGGGTGAACCGGTCAGTGTTGTACTCGACGCCGGCGTTCTGCTGCCGGATGTTTCGGCCGACAGTTGGTTCACTGTGCAGAAAGAGGCATTGCCTAGCCGCTTCGTGCGCGTGGCCCCGGCCCAATATGCCCTTGCCGGACAGATACGCGAGGCCGAATGGATCGACGAGAACGACGAGCAGACCGCCGTGCTGCTCGTCGACTGCGGCGTCGTCAGCGTGCGCCTGACCTGTGCACATCAGGCCGACGGCCGTCTGCCCTTTGGCACGTGGGAGACGCGCTACCTGAGTGGCATTGGGCGCGTACAGGGAATCTTTGAAGAGGAGTATCGCACCTATATCGGCCCGTCCACTCACCTTACTTTGTGGCATTTCCAGCGACTGGTGCTGACTCCAGGTGACCTCCATTTCGGCGCGTGGTACGAGACGCCGGAATTGATGCCGCTGCCGTTGCACTACGATCGCGTGGTCGTGACCGGCCGCGTTCATCGCGACGGACTGGGCCGCTGAGCAACACAAGAAGCTCGCCAGGAAGGGCCGGCAGAAACTGCCAAGGAGCGCTGGGAGATCTCGAATGATAAAAGGCATCGACAATGTTTAAGAAAGTATTGGTTGCCAACCGTGGGGAAATCGCCGTACGTGTGCTGCGCGCCTGTGAGGAACGCGGGATTTCCACCGTCGCCGTCTTTTCCGAGGCAGACCGGACGGCGTTGCATGTGCGCTACGCAGACGAGGCCTACCTCCTGGGGCCGGCGCCCAGCCGTGATAGCTACCTGCGCATCGACCGGATTCTCGACGCTGCCCGCAAGTCCGGCGCCGATGCAATTCATCCCGGCTATGGCTTTCTCTCCGAACGCGCGGAGTTCGCTGCCGCCTGCGCCGATGCCGGTATCACCTTCATCGGTCCCAGCGCCGACGCGATCGCCGCCATGGGCGACAAGATTACCGCGCGCGAGACGGTGCGCAAGCGCGGCGTGCCGCTGGTTCCTGGCAGCGAGAAAGGGCTGAACGACGAAGCGCTGCTGGCGGCGGCTCAGGAGATTGGTTTCCCGCTCATGATCAAGGCCGCTGCCGGTGGCGGTGGCAAAGGGATGCGCGCCGTGCTCGACGCCGGTGCCCTGGAGAACGCCATCGGCGCAGCCCGCCGCGAGGCAATGGCCGCCTTTGGCAACGACGAAGTTTACCTGGAAAAATTGATCGCCAACGCCCGGCATATCGAGGTCCAGATCCTGGCCGATAGCCACGGCAACACGATCCACCTGGGCGAGCGCGAATGCAGCATTCAGCGCCGCCATCAGAAGCTCATCGAAGAGGCGCCCAGTGTGGCCATCGACGAGAAAATGCGGGCAGAAATGGGCCGCGTGGCGGTGGCCGCAGCCGAGTCAGTGGGCTACGTCAACGCCGGCACGATCGAATTTCTCTTCGACAGCAAAGACAATCGCTACTACTTCCTGGAGATGAATACTCGCATCCAGGTCGAGCACCCGGTCACCGAGTTGGTGACCGGCATCGATATCGTCAAGGAACAGATCGCCATTGCCGCCGGCCGCCGCCTGCGCTACCGTCAGGAGGATATTGTGCCCAAAGGCTGGGCCATTGAGTGCCGCATCACGGCCGAGGACCCGTTCAACAATTTCATGCCCAGCAGCGGCAAGATCACCTATTTACAGGAGCCAACCGGGCCAGGTGTCCGCGTAGAAAGCAGCCTTTACGAAGGCAGCGACATCAGCCTCTACTACGATCCCATGGTGGCCAAGCTGATCGTCTATGGCGAGAACCGCGCCGAGGCCATTCTGCGCATGCGCCGAGCACTCAGCGAATATCGAATTGCCGGCATCAAAACCTCGATCCCGTTTCATCTGGAGATCATGGACAGCACCGAGTTCATCTGGGGCACATTCGACACTGGCTTCCTCAGTCGCCGGCGCATCGCTGCTCGACCGCCGCAGTCCGCCGAGCATGAACAACTGGCCGCCGTGGTCTCGGCGATGCTGGCCCATGAGGAAGGGCGCCTGGCGGCCGCTCACTTCGAACAGTCGCCAAACGGCGAGACGCAGGCCAACAACTGGAAACTATCCGGACGCATGCGCGCACAGAGGGGGGCCTGGTGAAATACTTCGCACGCATCGGCAACAACGAGTACGAAGTAGAGATCACCGATTCGCAGATCCTGCTCGACGGCGAAGCGGTGAATGTGGATATCGTGCGCAGCGGCACACCGGAACTGTACAGCGTCCTCTTTGACGGCCATAGCCACGAACTCCTGGTCACGTCAGACCGCTTCAACTACACGGTCTCGATCCGCAGCCAACAGTTCCAGGTCCAGGTGCAGGATGAGCGCAGCCGGCGCCTGAACCAGGCACGGAAGATGCCCAGCCTCCCCGCCGGCGAGTTGGCCGTCGCCGCGCCGATTCCGGGGCTCGTCGTCAAGGTGCTCGCCGCTGTCGGCGATGCCATCGAAGAAGGCCAGCCGTTGGTCATTCTGGAGGCCATGAAGATGGAAAATGAGATTCGCTCGATGCGACCGGGCGTGATCAAATCTGTCGAAGTGGCGCCGGGCCAACGGGTCGAACAGAACGCAGTCCTCATCGTCCTCGAATAGCCGGTCGGGCTGGGCGGACAGACGTCGTATGGCGCTCCGCGCGTCGCAGATCACCACGATCCAGTGGATTGGGCGCACGCTGCTCATCTGGCTCATTGAACTGGTGACCGTGGTGATTGTCGCTGCCGCCATCGGCGGCGTGCAGCTGGCCGACCTATGGTCGGCTGTGCAGTTCACTGCCTTTGTCGGCATCCTTAATGCGTTGCTGTGGCCGGTGCTGGCCCGGCTGACGCTGCCCTTCCTGGTGTTCAGTTTCGGCTTTTTCACCTTTGTCCTCAACGGCCTGGTCTTCTGGATCGGCGGCCAGTTGGTGCCCGGCATTCATTTCAATCACTACGGCTACGCAGTGCTCGCAGCCGTTGCGGTGACCGTTG
>CAIRNL010000139.1 GCA_903879975.1 uncultured Chloroflexota bacterium
CCTTCGGGGGACAACAGATAGCGCTTTTTTTTGTCTCCAGTTCGGCGGGGCGAGTGACAAAGTCCCCACACCCTGCCTCTGCAACATCCACAACCTGTACGACAGATCGTCATCCTTAGATTGCCGGCCGTCTTCGGCCGCGATCCTGGCGCCGATCTGGGGTAGCCTGACCGGGTTTATGCGCTATAATGGAAAGGGAGTGCTGCGCTCGCTCGACCTGCAGCCGGAGGTGTGTGGCAGCATCCAGCACGAATGAGCCAGGAAAGGCGCCGCACGATGACAACGCTCGAAACCACACTCGGCCGATACTGTGCCGGTGACCTGGGCATCATCCTCCCCCACGAACATCTCTTCGTTGATCTTGGCCCGATTGAGGCGGAAAGCTATCGCTCTGCCGACGCGAGCGAAGTCATCGAAGTGATGGGGCCGCACGTGCAGGCTGCGTGCGGCGCCGGTGTCACTGCGCTGGTGGAATGCACACCGGTCGGCGTAGGCCGCCGCGTCGATCTCGTCAAGGCGGTGTCGGAAGCGGCGAACTTCCCTGTCGTCGTTGCTACCGGTATCTACCGTGAGCCATGGGTACCCGAGTGGGCGCGCTCGGCTGACGAGGCCGAGCTGACGGCCTGGATAGTGCGCGAGTTGACCGAAGGGATCGAAGAGACGGGCGTGCGTGCGGCATGGATCAAGCTCAGCGCAGGCGACGACGGCATCACGGACACAGAGGCAAAAATCCTGCGCGCTGCCGCAGAAGCAGGCCGGCAGACGGGTGCGGCCATCGGCAGCCACACGATCCGTGGCAGCGTGGTGCGCAGCCAACTCGACATTCTCGAAGGCGCCGGCTACAGTGTCGACCGCTTCATCTGGATTCACACGCAGGCCGAGCCGGACTTTGCCCTGCAGCTGGAGATGGCGCGGCGCGGTGCCTGGCTGGAGTACGACGCCATCGGCAGCGCTGCGTTTGCCGACGACTGGTTTATCGAGCACATTGGCCGTGTGCTGGATGCCGGCTACGGCGCGCAGTTGCTGCTCAGCCACGACCGCGGATGGTACGATCCCTCCAAAGTGCGCGGCGGCACGCAGCTGCCCTACACGTATCTGCCTGTGACATTTCTGCCCAAGCTACGCGCAGCCGGGATCGACGACGCAACCATCGAGCTGCTGACCGTACACAATCCCTGGCGAGCCTTTGCGCGCTAACGTGATGGGATTGAGAAACGGGGATTTTCGGGCGCTGCCGCTGTCGGGAGGGTGAGCTTGCACAATCCTGGTTTCTAGCGGCCTTTGCTTTTGCCAGGAAGGAGGGGTGCAACTTGTCAGGCAAACATTCAAAAGAGCAATCTGAGAGACGGGTCTGGCGCTTCTTGGAGCGGCTGGGGGCGATCTGGCCAGCATGGGTCTTTGCTGCGACACTGGCGCTCATTCCAGCCTCGATGCACGCGCAGGATGACACGGCTATACTGGCCGGGGCCTACGATCATCGAGTGGCCACAGCCTGGTTTGATCTGATGACCGAACTGGTGCGCCAGACGCCGGGTTTCACGCCGCCGGTGGCGTCGCGGGCGATGGGCTACGCTGGAGTGACGCTCTACGAAGCGCTCGTGCCCGGCATGCCCGGCTACCGCTCGCTGGTAGGCCAACTTGACGGCTTGGCCTGGCTGCCTGCGGACGAGGAGGACGCGCCCTATCACTGGCCGTTGGTCGCCAACAGTGCGTTGGCGAGCATCAATCGCCGTCTTTTTGCACAGGGCGACGCGTCTGTCCGTGGCATGATCGATGGGCTGGAGGAGACCATTCGCACGCGCTACGAGACGACGGTGCCCCTCGATGTCATCCGTCGATCCATCCTGCGCGGGCGTATCGTTGCGACAGCCGTCTTTGCCTGGTCGAAAACCGACGGCGGCCACGAAGGGTCCCTGTACAACTTCCCGCTCACCTACCAGCCGCCACAGGGAGACGGTCTCTGGGTGCCGACACCGCCGAAGTACCAGCGTGCGCTACAGCCCTACTGGGGACAGAACCGGCCCTTCGTACTGCCTACATCCGATGCCTGCCGGCCGCCGCCGCCGCCGTCCTTCTCGGCCGATCCAGCCTCTGAGGCCTATGCGGAGGCATGGGAAGTTTACTCGACCGTGAAGAACTTGACACCCTCCCAGCGCGATACGGCGCTCTACTGGGCGGACGATCCCACGCTGACTGCGACGCCGCCCGGCCATTCGCTGGCGATCACGACACAAATCCTCCGTGCGGAGAATGTCACGCTCGACCAGGCAGCTGAGGTCTATGCGCGCGTCAACATGGCGCTCGCCGACGCCTTCATTGCCTGCTGGGACGCCAAGTTCTACTACAACCGGATGCGGCCCATCAGCTACATCCAACGCTACATAGATGCGGATTGGAACGCCAAGGCGATCACCGATCCGGTGTATACACCGCCTTTCCCCGAGTATCCGTCGGGGCATTCCACCGAAGCAGGCGCAGCGGCAACCGTGTTGTCGACGATCTTCGGCGATGGCTACGTGTTCACCGATCGCAGCCAGGAACGGCTTGGCTTTGCCCCGCGCACCTATGCGTCCTTCTGGGATGCGGCGCGCGAGGCAGCAGAATCACGCCTTTATGCGGGCATCCACTATCGCTCCGCCAACGAGCAGGGGCTGGTGCAGGGGCAGTGCATCGCCGGCTATGTCGATCAGATACAGTTCCGCACAGCGCCGTGACGCGTGTCCGGCGCTGTGCACACCGTGTGGGGGCGGCCATGAACGCCGGCACCGCGGGGACGGTTACTACCCTTCGGCCGCAGCGAGATCGAGCGGCTCGGGTGCCTGCGAATGGGCCGTCTGGCACGGATCTCACTACATCTGGGGCTGGCAGGAAGGCCGGACTTGAAGCAAGCGTCTACTCGACCAGCGTCATGGCGTCGTACAAATTGAACGCATCCACGTAGTGCTCGATCGACCGCGCCACCGCTTCGACGACATAGGCGTGCGGGTCGGCAGCCACGATTGCCAGGTGGGCGTACAGGAGCCGGCGCGCGGCCTGCACAGCTGGGGCAGTCCACACGTAGCGTGCTCCGGTCTGGGCGAGCCAGCGCCGACGCGCCGGTGCGAGATCGACAAACTCCGTGCCGACTTCGTCGGGTTGCAGCCACTTCTGCCAGCGGTTGGAGTCGACCACGGCCTGTTCCAGCACACGCATCAAGCCGGCCGGCTGCATACGGCGGTTGGCGCACAGGCGTGCATCGCGCGCGTCGAGTTCTTCCAGCGCGTCGAACTCCACCGCGGTGAATTCCGGCCCGACATTGGCGCCGCCCATGCCTGTGAGCGGGTAGTCAGCAGGGTTCTCTACCCAATCTGTGTAGTGTCCCTTGAGCAGTGCCCCGGTTGGCCGCACGATCTCCGTGAGCCGCTGTGCCGCGACTGGGTCGAAGTAGGTTGTGTGCAGGTCCGTGCCGACCTGGGCGACGACAAAAGTCGGCCAGGCGCCGGCCAACCCGCATGCGTCCAACTGTTCTTTGAGCAGGTTCAGAAAGAGCGTGAAGTTGTCCATATCGACCAGGCCGCCGTGCACCTCTTCCGTCCCGACTTCATAGGCTACCTTGGGTAGCCCCAACCGCTCTCGTTCCCGCTCGGCATGGGCGATGAGGTCGACCGTGCGCTCCACGACGACGGGTACGGTGGGCGCATGGCCGGGCGGCAGTGTGCGATCGACCGTCGGATCGATGTGCAACAGCGCGTAGCCTGCTGCCAGGCAGGCAGCCAGGCTGAGCTTGACCTCGGCCGTAGCCTGTGCCAGGGGCAGCTTCTCTTGCGTATGGCGGTCTTTCAGCCACATCCCGCCGTGGTCCAGGCACGGATAGAGTGGGCTGGTGCAACCATAGCGCACGGCGTAGCGTTCCATCTCGGCAACAAACTGGGCGGGTGTCCAGCCCGTGTAGCCGCCGTCGCGATCGACCTGGTTGAGCGTGGCGGCAAAGAGCATGGGGGTGCGGCAACGTGCGGCGACTTTGACTGCTGCCTCCAGCACTGCGGCCGAGTTCGGGCAGACAGCGATCAGGGTCAGGTTGACGCCCTCCTGCTGGCGCAGGTCGATCAGCCGCATCATAGTGTGACGCAATTGTGGCATAGCACGCATCCTTGTGAAGAAAGGGAGCGCAGCTTTAGGGATTCGACGGATCTGCGCGGAGTAGCCTTCGTCGAATCCGCGTCAGCCGCGGTCCACCTGATTTTCCGCCAACAGATCCTGGGCTTCTGCGACCGTCGGCTGTGATTCGATGCCACCGGCAGCACGCGTGGAGGCGGAACCGCAAGCTGCGGCAAAATCGACCGTACGCTGCAGCGACCAGCCGGCCAGGCGCCCGTAGACGAAGCCGGCGTTGAACGAATCACCGGCGCCGGTCGTATCGACGACGGTAACGGGCAGCGGGCGAGCGGTCGCGACCTGTGCGCCGCAGCGGGCGATGGCGCCTTCGCCGCCGCGCTTGAGTGCCACACAGGGTACGTATGCGGCCAGGTGGTCGAGACCCTCCTGCCATGTCGCGCCGCGACCAATGGCCTTCCCCTCGGTTTCGTTCGGC
>CAIRNL010000140.1 GCA_903879975.1 uncultured Chloroflexota bacterium
CCTCTGCAGCCTCGGTTTCCGCACTGGCTGCCGCAAGCGCTTTCTCGAAGCGATCCTTCTTGCGTCGCGCCTCATTGATGGCCTGGGCGAGCAAGCGCGTGTAGAGGTCAAAACCCACGTTGTCGATATATCCGCTTTGCCGGGCACCCAGAATGTCACCGGCGCCGCGAATCTCGAGGTCGCGCATGGCGATGCGGAAGCCGGCACCGAGTTCCTCGCTGCTCTCGATGATGGCTTCGAGACGGCGGCGAGCGTCGTACGTTAGCGTGGCGTGCTTGTCGAACAGCAGGTAACAATGGCCGCGCTGCGCGCTGCGCCCTACGCGCCCACGCAATTGATAGAGTTGCGCCAGACCGAAGTGGTCGGCGCGGTTAATGATAATCGTGTTGGCATTGGGGATATCCAGTCCGTTCTCGATGATTGTCGTGGCGATGAGTACATCGATATTGCCGTCCGCAAAGCGCATCATCACCTCTTCGAGCTGGCGTTCAGCCATCTGTCCATGTCCCACACCGACGACCGCTTCCGGCACCAGGCGTTGAATGCGATCAGCCAAGGACTGAATGCCCCGCACGCGGTCATTGACGATGAAGACTTGTCCCTTACGGTTCATCTCACGCTGAATCGCCTGTTTCACAAGCACGTCGTCGTACTCGGCCAGAATCGTGTTGATGGGCTGGCGCTCCTTTGGCGGCGTGTTGATGGTGCTCATATCGCGGATGCCGCTGAGGCTCATGTGCAGCGTGCGCGGGATAGGCGTTGCGCTGAGCGTAAGCACATCGACCTTGCTGCGCAGTTGTTTGATTTGCTCTTTCTGGGCGACACCAAAGCGCTGCTCCTCGTCGATGATGAGCATACCCAGGTCCTTGAATTCAACATCGGCACTGAGCAACCGATGGGTACCGACCACGAGATCGACCAGTCCCTCCCGCAGGTCGTCGATGACCTTCTGCTGTTGCGCCGGCGTGCGAAAGCGGCTGAGCACCTCCACGCGCACGGGGAAGCGTGCCAGCCGGCTGCTGAAGGTGCGATAATGCTGCTGAGCCAGGACGGTCGTCGGCACGAGAAAGGCAACTTGCTTGCCGTCATTGATCGCCTTGAAGGCTGCGCGCACGGCGACTTCAGTCTTGCCGTAGCCGACATCGCCGCAGATGAGACGATCCATAGGCCGGTCAGATTCCATATCGCGCTTGACCGCCTCCACTGCATGCAGCTGGTCCTCCGTTTCCTGGTAGGGAAAGGTCGCCTCCATCTCTTCCTGCCACGGGCTGTCCGGGCTATACATGTACCCCTGGATCAATTCGCGCTCAGCATAGAGCTTGAGCAGATCGTCGGCAATTTCCGCGACAGCACGCTTGGCGCGCTCCTTGACAAGCTGCCAATCTGCCGTACCCAACCGGTTGACTGCCGGGGTCATATCGCCGGACCCGACATAGCGGCTGAGACGGTCGGCCTGATGGACGGGCACGTAGAGCTTATCCCCCCGTGCATAGGTGACGAGCAAGTATTCGCGCGAGATGCCGACCAGGTTCATCTGGGTGAGCCCTTCGAACTTGCCGATGCCATGCTCGATGTGCACAACGAAGTCGCCAGGTTTGACGTCGGCAAAGAACAGCTCAGGCGCCACCTTGCTGTGCTGCTTGGGGCGGGCGCGCGCCAGGGGTTTACTCCAGCCGAACAGTTCGGTATCGGTCAGAAGATGGAGCGTATAGGAGGAGGGGCCTGAGAGAGGCGAAGAAGGGGGAGTGGAGAGGGGGTTCGCTTCTGCCTGTCGCTGCGTTGCGACCTCGTCTTTCGTCTGAATCCCCTTGACAACGAACCCTTCACCGAGGATACCTTGCACCAACACAACGCTTTCTGGTGCAGGTGCATGGGTCAGATTGCTGCGAACAGGCGTAGACAGGTGAATCTCGTTCAACACATCGCTCAGGCGGGATGCCTGGCGCGTCGCAACGACCACAGCATGGTGCGCGTTGTGCAGCTTGAGCAGTTCGGCACCGATCTCTTTGACCTTACCGGCGAAGCGGGGACCCGGCCCGAGCGCGCGCGCGAGCGGCGTGTTGGCACTCATCGCCTTGCCGTACAGGTCGCCGTAGCCCAACAGCGCGGGAGTGCGGGCAATCAACTTTGTCTTGACCTCCTCCGCCGTAAAGTAGCTGCGCGCGAAGTGGTGGGGCAACTCCCCGCTGTGTTCCAGTTCCAGGCGCAGGCTCTCCGCTTGCAGGTCGAGTTCTTGGAGTGAGGCGTAGAGGTCGAGCGCATCGTCGACAATCAGCGTTGCACTCTCCGGCAGGTGGTCGAGCAGCGACGCAGCCGGTTCGTAGAAGTAGGGCAGATACCACTCGATGCCGTGGAAGCTGTGGTTTTCCGCCAGGTGCAGCACTTCGAGGCGGATCTCTTCGCGCACGGCGAGCAGCAGCGATGGATCGAGCAGCGGTGATGGCGCGGCTCCGCTGCCGACATTCTGCGCAGATTGGAGGGCGCCGCCTTCGACGCGCAGCCGCGCCAACACGGCGGGGCCATACTTGCTGAGTGCCTCGCTGCCCGGCCCGATCTCAACGCTGTCGATCTGGCAGACAGTGCGCTGGCTGGTCGGGTCAAAGAGGCGCAGGCTGTCAACCTCGTCGCCGAAAAGATCGATGCGCACCGGCGTGGGCAGGTTGGGCGGCCAGATGTCGACGATACCGCCGCGGCGTGCAAAGGTGCCCGGCTCCTCGACGACCTCAGCCGGGTTGTAGCCAGTCTGCGCCCAGGCAGTCGCCAGCTGATCCAGACGTACAACACTCCCCACTTTGAGGGTGCGCAAGGCAAGGCGCAACTCGCGCGCGGGGAGGGTCTTCTGGATCAAAGCACGGGCCGACGTCACCAGAATCGGCGGTGGCGCGCTGCGGCGTTGCAGGGCAGCCAGCGCAGTCAGGCGCCGCTGGCGTGTGACGCTGCTCCAGTGAATGCGCTCGTAGGGCAGCGCGTCGGGGTCAGCGAATTGGTAAATAGCGGGGCCGCCTTCCTCTGCAGCGGGCAGCCAGGCGGCAAGTTGCTCGCAGAGTTGCTGCGCCATCTCGCTGCGCGCAGTGACGAAAAGCAGAGGGGCAGGCCGGTGTGCATACACGCCAGCAACCACATAGGGGCGTGCTGCAGCCAGGATCGACTGTGGCACCTGTTCGACGCGGGCAAGGTCGAACAAGGCAAGCCACTCGCGAAAGGCTGGGATATGGGACAGCAGGGGGAGCATGCCGGTCAGGTTCATGATGCGCTCCTCAGCCGTTGAAACGATTCATGGCCACTTCAATGCCGTCGAAGAGCCAGCACTCGACGGCATCGGCGGCCCGCTCGCGCAGCGGTCC
>CAIRNL010000141.1 GCA_903879975.1 uncultured Chloroflexota bacterium
CCGACACTGTTCAGCACAGAGACAGGAAAACCCGGTACCTGCATCTCCCCCTGCCCTGCCGCCAGCACGCTGGCCCCGCGCGGCCCGCGCTTGAGGATCAGCGTGGGGCCGTCGCCTGCATTCAGGAAAGGCGCGATCCGCTCATCCAATTCAGCAATCTGGCCGCTGCTCAGGCGTTTGCCGGCAAAGACATCCTCTGGCGTGGCGCCCAGCAGCGCATAGCTCTCCTCCTCAGTGCCGATGACGACGTCGATCACGGGCAGCAGGCGCTGCAGCGCCGCACGCAGCTCGACGGGGCTGGGCCAGTGATCCGGGCGCAGGTCGAGGTCGAGATAGGTCGCCACGCCGGCATCCCTTGCGCGTTGCGCGGCAGCAAGCGTGGCCTCGCCACAGCTCCCGCGGCTCAGTGCGGTCCCGGAAAGCAGCAGGATGCGCGCCCGTTCGATCGGCGCAGCGGCGATGTCCTCCCCATTCAGCCAGATGTCCGCTGGATTGTGCCGATAGAAGACGAGTGGGAAGCGGTCGGGTGGCTGTACCCCGACGATGGCCAGCCCTGTATGGGTGCCTGGCTTGCGCACAATCGAACGCACGTCGATGCCTTCTGCGACCAGGCGGGACAATACGAAGTCGCCCACCAGGTCCGCCCCGACAGCAGTCAGCAGGGCGACGCGCAGCCCGAGCCGGCTTGCCGCTACAGCGATGTTGGTCGGTGAACCGCCGATGTGCGCGTCGAACCCTGTGATGTCGGCAAAGGGGGCGCCGACGTTCTGGGCGAATAAGTCCATCCCGCAGCGGCCAAGGGTGATCAGGTCGTACTCTGATGCTCGCAAGATATCCTCGCTTTCCAGGCGCCGCAGCGCACCGGCGCCGCAGCGTGAATCAACCAATTGCGCCGGAGGGCACTCTGCCAAATAGCTCTCCAGGCTGGAGGCTCCCCCAATCGGTGCGCCATGAACCTCGATGGGCGCAAATTCGCCGCTGCTTTCGCAGGGCGATTTGACCCACCGCCCCGCGCACCCTTACGGGCACGGCGGTGTACTGCCGATTTCGTCGACGGCTACCCAGCGCCGTGTTGCGTGGCTCAGCTTGGCTGCATCCATGACACGCTGAATGATGGCGCCGTCGGCAAAGTCGGGACGCACGGGCTCGCCGCGCGCGATCGCCGTCACCCACTGCCGAGCCATCGTCTCCTGGCCGCGGAAGACGTCGCGGTAAGTGTTGTGCACCGTGTCGCGCCGCACACCCTGCCAGATCGTGTCCGGGATCGGCAGATCGTGCAGCACCTTCTCGCCGGAGCGCGCACCGGTGATACGCTGTTCGCTCGCCCAGTCCACCCGCGCATGCAGCGTACCGCTGTCGCCGTGCAGATCGAATTCGTGAATCTGCCCAAAGGGCGTCGCTTCGCGCGCCACGGTCGATGCATGCAACAGTCCCTGCGCACCGTTCGCAAACTGCAGCATGATCATGGCATTGTCGTCGGCCTGCACATAGGACGCACCCGCCGTATTGTGCGGCGCCCGTCCCACCAGTCGCCCGAGCTCAGCGCTGACAGCACTGATGTCGCCGAAGAACCACCAGGCCAGATACAGGAAATGCGAAGCGATGTCGCCCAGTGCACCGGAGCCTGAGACGGCTTCGTCGAAGCGCCAGTTGTAGCCGCCTGCCTGCCCGAATCCTGTGAAGTAGCGAAGGTTCAGGTGAAAGGGCCGGCCCAGATAGCCGTCGTCGACTAGCTGCTTCAGATAGCGATTGACCGGCATGTAGCGGTAGGTGAAGGGAGTCATGCAGATAGCATTGGCCGCCGCCGCGCGTGCCGCCATCTCAGCGGCTTCGGGATAGGTCAGCCCCAGCGGTTTCTCGCACAGCACGTGCAGGCCGCGATCCATCGCCGCAAGAGCGAGCGGGCAGTGCAGATCGTTGCGCGTGGCAATGATGACCGCGTCAACCTGCCCGCTGTCCAGCAGCGCCGCGTAGGAGTCGAACGCATGCGCCACCTTCCACCGCTGCGCCAGGCCGGCCGCGTCTCGCCCGGCAATGGCCACGACACGCCCGGCAGGATGGCTCGCCAGAGCCGGCAGATACATCGAATCCGCCCACCAACTGCTGCCCA
>CAIRNL010000142.1 GCA_903879975.1 uncultured Chloroflexota bacterium
AAGATTCTCGACGATGCGCGGGGGGAGATGCGCCGTGCCATCGAGAACGTGGAGGTAGCGTGTGGTATTCCAAGCCTGATGATGGGCGATTTCTCTGAGGATGTCGCGCGCGGGGTGGATGAATACATGATCCGTCAGCCTGTGGGTGTGGCGGCCATCATCTGTCCCTTCAATTTTCCGGGCATGATTCCCTTCTGGTATCTGCCCTATGCCCTGGCGTGCGGCAACACCGTGATTGTCAAGCCGTCGGAGCGCTGCCCGATCACGTTGCAGAAGGTTTTCCGTCTGTTGGAGGAGGTCGGCTTCCCGCCAGGCGTGGTCAATCTGGTCAACGGTGGCGCCGAGACGGTCAACGCGCTGCTCGACCATCCTGCGATTGGAGCGGTTACCTTCGTTGGTTCGACGCCGGTGGCACGGCACGTCTATGCGCGGGCGTCGGCCAACGGTAAGCGTGTGCAGGCGCAGGGCGGCGCTAAGAACCCTATTATCCTGCTGCCCGACGCGGACGTAGAATTGACTACCAGCATTGTCACCGACAGTGCGTTTGGCAATGCTGGCCAGCGCTGTCTGGCTGCCTCGTTGGCGGTGACCGTGGGCGATGCGGACCGCATTTTCGTGCCGGCCCTGGCCGAGTATGCGGCTGCGCGCGTGGTGGGCAACGGACTTGACAGGGGTGTGCACATGGGACCGGTCATCACGCCGCAGAGCAAGGCACGTATTGAAGGGTTGATTCAGAGAGGGCTGGACGAGGGCGCCGAGATGGTATTGGACGGTCGCAGCGCTGCGGTCGCTGGCTCTGGGCAGGGCAATTTCTTGCGCCCGACGATTATCAGTGAGATTGCGCCAGGCAGCACGATTGCGCGCACTGAGGTGTTTGGGCCGGTGCTGGGCATGATGCATGTCGAGACTGTGGAAGATGCCATCGCCCTGGTAAACGGCGGCGAGTATGGCAATATGGCGTGTGTCTTCACCAGCAGCGGCGCGGCGGCGCGTAAATTCCGTTATGAGGCGGATGCCGGCAACATAGGGATCAATATCGGTGTGGCGGCACCGATGGCTTTCTTTCCGTTCAGTGGCTGGAAGAACAGTTTTTTCGGAACTCTGCACGCGCAGGGCAAGCATGCCGTCGAGTTCTTTACGCAGACGAAGGTGGTCGTGGAGCGCTGGCTGGGGGCGTGGGAACGAAAGTTCTAGGCAGGGGAGGGGAGCGGGGGCGTCCTGCTCTGTGCTGGTTTGGGAGGGGAGCGGGGGGCGTCCTGCTCTGTGCTGGTTTGGGAGGGGAGCGGGGGGGTGTCCTGCTCTGTGCTGGTTTGGCAGCGACGGCGCGGTGTGTCCGGCTGGGTAGGGGGCAGAGCCAATCCACGATGGCCAGTCTGTCCAAAGCCTGAAACTGAGCACCGAATCGTGATGGAATAGGGAATACAGCAGGAAGGTGATTTTGTCGCTGGAGCATCGGCCGTGGATGGGGTCTGCGCTGCGAAGGAGTCCCGGCAACCCAGAAAGGAGAGAGGGTGCACTGACGAGAGTAGCAGGAAGAGGCTGAGCAAACTTTGTGAATTGTGTACAACCACTCAACCAACAAGGAGTAACCTATGTCGTTCAAGAAGTACCTGTCAATTGCGCTGACGCTGCTTGTGGTGCTGGCGACTTTTGCCGGCTGTGCAGCGCCTGCTGCGGCTCCGGCGGCAGCACCGGCAGCTGAGGAAGCTGCGCCCACCGAGGCTGCGCCGGCTGAGGCTGCGCCGGCTGAGGGTGGTGAGACGATCAAGATCGGTGTCACCATGCTGTTCGACGACCGCTGGCTCACCTCTATGCGCGAGGCTATGCAGGCCTACGGCGAGGGGCAGGAGGGCGTGGAAGTGATTTTCGTCGACTCCAAGGAAGATGTAGCTGTGCAGTTGGGCCAGGTCGAGAACTTCATCACCCAGGGTGTGAATGCTATCGTGGTGGTGCCGGCCAACACCGATGCCACCGACCCGATGACCCAGGCCGCCGTGGATGCGGGCATCCCGCTGGTCTATGTGAATCGCAAGCCGGCCAATCTGCCGGAGGGCATCGCTTATGTGGGTTCGGATTCGATTGACGCCGGTATCTTCCAGATGGAATGGATCGCCGAGAAACTGGGTGGCAAGGGCAACGTCGTGATTATGAACGGCAACCTGAGCCAGGAAGCAGCTCAGCAGCGCACTGCAGGTGTCAAGCAGGTTGCAGCCAACTTCCCAGAGATTGCAATCACCAAGGAGCAGACGGCCAACTGGTCACGCGATGAAGGGCTGGCTCTGATGGAGAACTGGCTGTCCACCGGCGATCCGATCGACGCGGTGGCTGCGAACAATGACGAGATGGCTATCGGCGCGATTCAGGCGATCGAGGCTGCCGGCAAGTTGGGTCAGATTATCGTCGGCGGCGTCGATGCGT
>CAIRNL010000143.1 GCA_903879975.1 uncultured Chloroflexota bacterium
CGGCGCCGCCGAACGGCAGGAGCGTGAACTGCCGCGGATCGTGGCCCCGCTCCACTGAGACGCGGCGCAGTGCCCGCTCCATGGTTGCGTTGGCCACGCGCACGATGCCCAGCGCCATTGCCTCTGCATCCAGCCCAAGCTGTGCACCCAGCTCCCCTACGGTGCGCCGGGCCGTTGCCTCATGGAGGTGGATCTGGCCGCTGCCGCCTAGAAAGCCGCCTGCGTCGAGCCGGCCAAGGACGAGATTAGCGTCGGTGACGGTGGGTTGCGTCCCACCGCGCCCGTAGCATGCCGGGCCAGGGAGCGCCCCGGCACTCTGCGGGCCGACCTGGAGCGCTCCGCCCGTATCGACAAAGGCAATACTGCCGCCCCCTGCACCCACGGTGTGAATGTCAATCACCGGCAGGCGCAGAGGTAGATCGGTGATGGTGCTCTCTGCCGTCGTCGGGATCGTGCCGGGGCAGAGCGCAACGTCGGTGCTGGTGCCGCCCATGTCGAAGGTAATCAGATTGACGGCTGCAGGACGGGCAGAAGTGGCGCTCGGGTTAGCTGCTTGCAGTGCAAGCGCCTGCTCTGCCACGGCAAAGGCTCCGACGACACCGCCGGCTGGTCCGCTGAGCACGACACGCGCGGCCTGGTCTGCCGCCTGGTGCAGGCCGATGACCCCGCCGTTCGACTGCATGATCCGCACGGGGGGCGGGTCGCCCTTGGGCCAGGCAGCCTCTTGCGCCAGTGCGTCTTCCAACCGTGCCAGGTAGCGCGCCACCAGCGGTTGGACATAGGCATTGATGACGGTAGTCGATGTGCGCTCGAATTCACGGTACTCGGGCAGGATCTCGCTGCTCAGCGAGAGTGGCAGGTCAGGCAGCGCCTGGTGGATGGCTTCTGCTATCCGGCGTTCATGCAGCGGGTTGTGATAGGAAAAGAGCAGGACGATGGCCAGGCTTTCGATGGCCTCGGCTGCGATTCTGCCGGCCAGGGCAGCAAGATCGCCTTCGTCCAATGGAGTCAGCACAGCGCCGGTGTGGTCAAGCCGTTCGCGGATCTCCAGCCGGTGCGCCTCTTTCACGAGAGGAGCCGGGCGTTCCTGATGCAGGCGATAGAGGTGGGGGCGATTCTGTCGGCCGATGGCCAGCACGTCGCCAAAGCCAGCCGTGGTCAACAGTGCTGTGCGAGCCCCCCGTCGTTCGAGCAGCGCGTTGGTCGCCACGGTCATGCCATGGACGATCTCCAGCTGGCCGGCTGCGGCGCCGTCGCCTGCCAGCAGACCATTTTCGTGCAGCCCTGTGAGAATGGCGCGACTCTGGTCGCCGGGTGTGGTCGGGATCTTGTGAATGATCAGTTGGCCGTCGCGCCAGATGACGAAATCGGTGAACGTACCACCGACGTCAATTCCAACAAGCATAGCGTGGATCCTGTCCGAACGGTTGCCACGTACCCCAATCGTTCTGGTTTGCTCGGTGTACAGGTTCCGTTATAATAACAGCAACGCTCCGGCTTGTCACGTTTCTGTGCTGTGCCCAAGACGGCTACGGCCAGAAAGCCTCCAATAGCCTGTCGTAGCCGAATTTGCGAGCAGTCGTTTTCCAAGCTTTCTCTTCGTGATATCCGTAGGAGGATCCAAGGTATGCAAAACAAGCGATTCGCAGTGATGTTTTCTATGCTGCTGGTACTTGCCATGGTGTTGTCGGCCTGCACGGCGATGCCGGCTGCCCCCGCACAGCCTGCCGCAGACTCAGGCACCTCGAGCGAAGCTGCTGCCCCTGCCAGCAACATCAAGATCGGTCTGGTCACCGATGTGGGTCGCGTCAACGACCGCAGCTTCAACCAGTCGGCATGGGAAGGCGTCGTGCAGGCAGCGGCGGACCTCGGCCTGACCGAGGGTGAAGGCTACAAGTACATTGAGACGCAAGATCCCAAAGACTACGCCGACAATATCCAGCAGTTCGTGGATGCAGGCTTCAATGTCATCGTGACGGTCGGTTTTGCCATGGGCGAAGCGACTGCCAAAGCCGCAGCTGAAAACCCGGATATCTACTTCATCGGCGTCGATCAGTTCCAAGGTGAGCCGATCGCAAACGTCACCGGCCTGGTCTTCAACGAGGATCGGTCGGGTTTCCTGGCTGGCGCGCTGGCTGCACAGCTGACCAAGACCGGCACGATTGCCGCTGTGCTCGGCACCGATCTGGTGCCGCCGGTTGTCGCCTTCAAGGAAGGCTATGAGCTGGGCGCCAAGTATATCAACCCGGATATCAATCTGATTTCTACCTATCACCCCGGTGAGATTTCCCAGGCCTTTGTCGACCCTGAGTGGGGCGCGGCGACTGCCAAGCAGGCGCTCGATCAGAATGCGGACGTCATCTTCGGTGCCGGCGGCCAGACCGGTAACGGCGCACTCCAGGAGGTGGCCTCCGCCCCTGGCGCCGGCACCGATGTCTTCTGCATCGGCGTAGACACGGATCAGTGGGAAACGCTGCCGGCCGCACATCCCTGCCTGATTTCCAGCGCTATGAAGCTGATCACGCCAGCCACAGTCGAACTCATTGCGGTGTACGCGGCAGACGGCACGATGACTTCCGGCAACTACTTCGGTGGCGCAGGCCTGGCCCCCTTCCATGATTTCGAGGACATGATTCCGCAGGAAGTCAAGGACAAGCTGGATGAGATCGCCGCTGGTCTGGCCGACGGCAGCCTCACCACCGGCTATCAGCCTTGATGCAAACAACGGCTTAGTCAGACAGGAGGCAAGGTATACCTTGCCTCCTGTTTTTAGAAGATGCTGGCTTCACTGCATCGGCCCGCATCCGTGTTCGCCCACCTTGCCTGGTCCAGGAGCCGCCAATGAACTCTACCTCTCTGCGCCGGATAGGGCAGACGCTCCTCATTCCGATTCTGGCTGTCTTTTCTGCCCTGGTTGTCGGGGCGATCATCATGTGGATTTTTGGCGACAATCCCATCGCTGCCTATCGCGGCTTGTTTGAAGGCGCCGTCGGCAACGCCCGTGCCTGGTCGACCACAATCCGCAAGATGACGCCGCTCATCCTGACCGGCCTCTCGGTCGCCGTTGCGTTCAAGGCCGGCTTGTTCAATATCGGCGCGTCCGGTCAGTTCATCATGGGCACGGTCTGCTCGGTGGCAGTGGGCGTCAACTTTGAGGGGATGCCGGCCGCCATCCATCTGCCCCTGGCGTTGCTGGCAGGTATTGCCGGTGGCATGGCATGGGGGTTGATCCCTGGTCTCCTCAAGGTTTTCACCGGCGCGCACGAAGTGATCGTCACGATCATGCTCAACTATGTGGCCAGCCTCTTTGCAAGCTGGACCGTCTACGCCGGCGGTACGCAGGGCCAGACTCCCGGCCCCCTGTGGGATCCTACGGCAGGTCCGATCTCGGAGACGGCGGATGTCTTCCTCAGCGCACGGCTGCCGTGGATTTTTGCCGAACCCTACCGCGTGCACTGGGGTGTCGTGATTGCGTTGGGGGTGGCGCTGCTCATGGGGTGGGTCATCTTCAAGACGACGCTTGGTTTCGAGACGCGTACCGTCGGCGCCAACAACAAGGCTGCGCGCTACGCCGGCATGAACGTCAACTGGATCATTATCCTGACGATGATGATCGCCGGCGGACTGGCAGGGCTGGCCGGCAGCATCGAGACGCTCGGACTCAACCACAAGTTTGCGCCGGAGTTCACTGGGGGCGTCGGCTTTGACGGGATCACTGTCGCATTGCTGGGCCAGACGAACCCCATCGGTGTCGTCCTGTCCGCCTTTCTTCTGGGCGCACTCGATGCTGGTGGGGCGCGTATGCAGTTTGATGCTGGCGTCTCGGCTGACATTATCCAGGTCATCCAGGCGCTGGTGCTCGCCTTTGTGGCGGCGCCAACGATCATCCGCCAGATCTATCGCATCCGCAAGTCAAGCGATCGGGTGGAATCGACCGTCTTCAGCAGCGGATGG
Source organism: uncultured Chloroflexota bacterium (assembly GCA_903879975.1). Taxonomy (GTDB): domain Bacteria; phylum Chloroflexota; class Anaerolineae; order Caldilineales; family Caldilineaceae; genus Caldilinea. Next base: position 3,955 of record CAIRNL010000143.1, read on the forward strand.
GGGAGGTAACTATTGATGGGTGAGCGCCGTTATCGGATTACTTCCTTTATCATCGGTGGGCTGATCCTCGTCTTTGCCATCATGGCGATCCTGGTCAATATCACCCCGCTGGGTGACAGTGCGTGGATGCGCGCCTTTTTTGGCGTCAGCGCGCTGAATTTTACGCTGCGCGCCAGCGTGCCCTTGATCCTGGGCGCCATGTGCGGCATTCTCTGCGAGCGCACGGGCATCATCAATATCGGCATCGAGGGCATGATGCTGGCAGGCGCCTTTGCCGCCTTCGTGGCCAAGACCAGCACCAATGGCTGGCCATTGCTTGCCAGCCTGCTCTTCGGCGTGCTCGCTGCGCTGGTGACAGGCGGACTCATGGGGCTGCTGCACGGCGTTTTTTCTATTCGCTACCGCATGGATCAGATTATCTCTGGTACGGTGTTGATCATTCTGGCGGCCGGTCTCACGGCGTACCTCTTTGACCGTGATGCTGTTGCCGAGGGCAAGTTTGGCACTATCGCCTTGCCCGGCCTGTCACAAATTCCAGTGCTGGGTGAAGTGCTTTTCACCAATCCGCCACTGACCTATACTGCGCTGATCCTGGTAGCTGTGATCCACGTGGCACTCTTCCACACACGCTGGGGGTTGCGCTCCCGCGCATGCGGCGAGCACCCGCGTGCAGCCGATACGGTCGGCATCAATGTCAATCGCTTCCGCTACATGAATACGATTCTGGGCGGGATGCTGGCTGGTTTGGCGGGTGGTTTCCTCGTGCTGGAGGCCGTGGGGCAATTCCAGGAAGGCATGACAGCCGGGCGTGGCTTCATCTCGCTGGCCGCTATGATCTTCGGCAACTGGATGCCTTTCGGCGCAATGGGTGCTGCGTTGCTCTTCGGCTATACGCAGGCGCTGCAGAACGAACTGCTGCTGGCCGGCGTCACCACGGTGCCGCGCCAGTTTGTCAGTATGATCCCGTATCTCGTGACGATCATCGCTGTCTCCGGCTTCGTCGGTCGCGTGCGGCCGCCTGCAGCAGAGGGCAAGGTCTACGAGACCGAAGGCGGTTCGGAATAGACCATTTGGGCGGAGAGAATTCCATTGACCAGCGATACACCTGTGCTTGAAGCACGCAGTATTACTAAGATTTTTCCGGGCGTGATCGCCAACCAGGACGTCAATCTCAAGCTGCGCAAGGGCGAAATTCTGGCTCTGCTCGGCGAGAACGGCGCCGGTAAATCGACGCTGATGAACATCATCTTTGGTCTCTATCACCCGACTGAAGGCGAAATTCTCGTCAACGGCCAGCCAGTGATGATGAAGACCCCGCGTGATGCCATCGCCCTGGGCATCGGGATGGTGCACCAGCACTTTCAACTCGTACCGGTCATGACGGTGACCGATAATATTATGCTTGGCGATGAGCCGGTCAAGTATGGGATGCTCGACCGGCGCAAAGTGGCCGCACGCGTCCAAGAAATCTCTGCGCGCTATGATTTGCAGGTCGATACGGAGGCTGTTGTCGAGGACCTGCCCGTTGGCGTGCGCCAGCGCGTCGAGATTGTGAAGTCGCTCTATCGCAACGCTAATATTCTGATCCTCGACGAGCCGACGGCTGTGCTGACCCCTCAGGAGATCGAGGGTCTCTTCCGCGTGATGCAGACGCTGAAGGAGCAGGGCAATTCCATCATTTTCATCACACACAAACTCAAGGAAGTGCTGCGAATTGCCGACCGCATCATGGTGCTGCGCAGCGGACGCACCGTGGGCGAGGCAGACCCAAAGACGGCGACGCAGCAACAGCTGGCTGAGATGATGGTCGGCCGTGAAGTGATCCTGACGGTCGAGAAAGGCGAAGCCGCGCCCGGCGACGTCGTGCTGGAGATCGAGAATCTCAAAGCGAGCAGCGACCTGGGCGATCCAGCGCTGCGCAGTGTCTCGCTGTCGGTGCGTTCCGGTGAGATCGTCGGTGTGGCTGGCGTGCAGGGCAACGGCCAGACCGAACTGGTCGAGGTGATCACGGGACTGCGCAAGGCGGAGGGCGGCAACGTCCGCATCAAAGGCGTGGACATGACCAATGCCAGCCCGCGCCGCATCATGCATGAAGGGCAGAGCAGCCACGTGCCAGAAGATCGCCATGCCTATGGCATGGTCGATTCCTATTCTATCGCCGATAATCTGGTCCTGAATCAATACTATCTTGCACCCTATGCCCGCGCTGCAACGATCCAGCAGGGTGCTATTGAGGAGCACGCCAGGGCGCTGGTCGCCGAATTTGACGTGCGCACGCCCAGCATCCATACACATGGCGGCAGCCTGTCCGGGGGTAACCAGCAGAAGATGGTCGTCGCCCGTGAATTCAGCCGCCCGATCGATCTCCTGATCGCAGCCCAGCCGACGCGTGGCATCGACGTCGGTTCTATCGAATTTATCCACAACCAAATCGTTGCCAAGCGCGACGAGGGCGTGGCGGTTCTGCTGGTCAGCGCCGAGCTCGACGAGATTATGGCACTCTCCGATCGCATCGCAGTGATGTACAAAGGCGAGATGATCGATATCGTCGACCGCAAGGAGGCCACGCGTGAGGGTCTCGGCCTGTTGATGGCCGGTGTGAAGCAGTAGGCAGCGCCCAGACGGGCGCTGCACCGCTCTGCCCGTCTGGGCACTGCCCAAATCCAACATGACAATCAGCCCTATTCTCGATCAACCACAAAGTATTGACTATGGGGTGCTGCCGGACGGTCCCATCGCCCAGCTTGCCAATCACGAGATCACCTGTCTGCTTGACGCTGACTGTGACCCGCAGGAGATCGCATGGCTGTGGGCCGACCAGGTGTATGCACGTTCCGTTCGCCTGCGCATTATCGACTGGCTGGACGGCGAACTCGTGCCGTTGGTCACACGCTTCTTTCCTGGCCATCAGGAGATCATCGCAGGCGCAGAAGGGGTTATCGTCACCAAGCGGCTGGCTGTGCCCTACAAGGCGACCGACGATCGGGCGCTTTTCTGGCTGCTGGAGTGTCAGGCTGAAGGCGACCGCATGTTGCGCCTGGAGGTCGATATCGAGTGGGACGAACCGCTCAACCAGCGCATGGTCGATGGGCTGTTGGTGGCGCAGCGCAATCCTGGCCCTGCGCGTGGGCTGTACCAGCAGAGCAACGCGGACAGCACGCGCATCTTTGGTAACCCGCACGGCCGACCGGATATCGTCGAAATTGACGATCCACAGCATGCCCGCCTGGTCTACCACGTCCTGCTGAGCGGTATCGTCGAAGTGCCGCTCATCCTGACCGTCAGCGACGTGGGTGAGCAGATGGCGTGGAACACCTTTCTGGCGTTGCGCGATGTGGAGCAGATGTTCGACGTCAGCACGCGCAATTGGGAGCGCCGCCTCCATGCCGGTCGTCTGTGGACACCTGATTCCGCCTTCAACCTTGCCGTCGAGCACGCCCGGCTGGCGGCGATCCGTCATACGCAGCGCCTGCGCACTGGCACCGCTCCGTCCGACCGCCGTGTGGAGCGAGTCCCCGCCCTCGTTGACGTGTGGGATAGCCTGGATCCGGTACAGAGCCGCAACCTGCTGGCCCATCTGCGCCGGGTAGCGGAGGCAACCGAAGGTCGGCTGCCGGCCGTGTTGCCTGCCTTTCCTGGCGCGATCGAGGGCGGCGATGATGACGACCTACTGGGCAGCAACTTGCTCTACCTGCGCACGCTGCTTGCCCACATAAGCCGGCACCGCGCCGGAGCAGAACTTCTGGCCGAACACCTGCCGGCCGTGCGGGCTTGTGCCGACGCGCTCGTCCATCTGCGCGCAACACAACCTGCCCGCCTGGCCGATGGCGCTGTGGCAACGCGGCTTGCAGAGGCAATGGTCGATGCCGCAAGGCTGGCAGTGTGTGCGGGGGATGCCGTGAATGCGGCGCGTTGGGAGAGTGAGGCTGTCTATCTGGCCGCGGTCTTGGCGCCATCGACACCGTTCGACCTGCTTCGCTGGGAGCGTGCCAGCGGCTGGCAGGCGGGCAGCGAACAGCCGCACTGCTTTGCCGATCCCTGGCAGGGGATGCGCCTGGCGGGCGCAGCGGTCTGGCAGGGTGTCGGGCTTGCCGATCTGGGC
>CAIRNL010000144.1 GCA_903879975.1 uncultured Chloroflexota bacterium
AACAACCAGGTTCAACAGGAGGAGTGGTGCCAGAAAGATCCACGGGACTAGCTGACGCCGGCGAATGGACCGCTTTTTCCTGGCGTGTACAGCATGAAGCACAGAGGGCTGCGGTGAAACAGTCATAGGCAGTTTTCCTGTCATCGTATGTGTGGCCATCACCATAGGTGATGGCCACACACAAGGACTTTGAACTCAGCGTTCCGGAATCGGCGGCACAGTGTTCTCAGCACGCGCCTTATCCCACAACTCCTGCTGCTTGGCCAGATAGTCGGCCGTAGTCATATCACCCGACCAAACAAGTTCCACATCTTTCCACAGTTGTGTCTCTGCTTCGGCGGGCCAGAAGGTCCACGTCGTATAGCCGTATCGCCCTTCTCCGGTTACCTGGGCAAACTCAGAAAGGAAGCGCGCCACGCGTGGGTCAACTCCGGCTGGGAAATCGTTTTCAGCAAATTCAATCGGAACGACAAACTCGCCAAAACTGAAAATCTGGGCAATACTGGCAGCTTGGGCCGCATCGTTGTAGAGATAATCCAACACTGCAGCTGCCGCCTCAGGACTCTTCGACGCTGCGTTGATCGAGACTGTGCTGCCGATGGCCAAGTCGTAGCCCTGCTTTACACCTTCGCTTAGTGCAGGAAACATAGCCCAATCCCATCCATCTGGATTATCGGCAAAGAAATCAGTAGCCCCTCGAAAACCCCAGGTGCCTATGGTCATCATACCAGCCTTGCCACTGGCCAGGGTGCCGAAAAACGTATCCCAATCGAAAGAGTAGTAGTCTTCCAAACTTCCTGCGAAATAACCGTTCGTCGTGATGTCCTGCTTCAGCATGTCGATCGCGCCGACAAAAACCTCATCCGTCCAGGCCCGCTTGCCGATCAGAGCCTCGTAGACCTTGTCGGAACCCGCGTAAGCGTTCAGCCACATCCCAATCAAATGCTCGTTGGTAGGCTGCCAACCTACGTTGCCGTAGGAAATGGGCAACAAACCTGCCGCCTGAATAGCCTTGGCTACTTCATCGAACTCGGCACGATTGGTAGGGGGTGTCAGTCCCAAGTCATTGAAAACCTTGGTGTTGTACAGCATGATCATGGACTCAAAGGTGAGGGGAAGTCCGTACAGCTCGCCCTCCAGCGTACCCGAGGCGTACGCCCAAGGCAGAATTTTGTCTTTCCACCCATACTGCGCAGCGAAGTCGCTCAGCGGCAATACCAGATTGGCACTCTGATACTCAAGTAGGAAACCAGGTCCTGGTGTCTGGACAATATCGGGCCCTGTGCCAGCCTGAATTGCCGTACGCAACACATCATTCAGATTCTCCTGGAAAACGACTTCCAGTTCAATATCAGGATGCGACTCATTGAAGGTATCAACGAATTGCTTCTGGAACGCCTCCTCCAGAGCGGGCTCGACCGATTCCGTCCACCATACAACCTTTGTCTTGGCACCCGTATCAGCGGACGCCGCAGCACCTGCATCCTCCACTGGAGCGGCCGGCACCGCCGGTGCGGCGCACCCCGTCAGCAGGACAAACAGTAACAACACACTCAATGCCTGAACCCAGTGACTTCTGCTCGACAACATACGCTTTCTCCTTTTTGAATCCGGACAAGATACTGCATAGATCGAGATGCGCTGATTCCTGAGCATAGAATCAGGCAGACTCACGAACGACAATTTCAAAGGGCATCTCAACATTACGCCCGGCTGACGGCACCTTGTTGTCAATCCGCTCGAAGAGCAACTCAGCAGCACGCTGGCCTAGCCGACCCTGAAACTGTGTAACCGTTGTCAACGCTGGACTGACGATCTGATCGGTGGGAATA
>CAIRNL010000145.1 GCA_903879975.1 uncultured Chloroflexota bacterium
GATGAGGAAGCCGAGCACGCTGCCCGGCACGCTGGTCAGTAATCCGGTAAAGAAGTGCTTGCCCCCTAACCCATCGAAGACCACCGTGAACATGCTCGCCGCAATGACGATCATCATCACCAGGCCGCTGATACGCGCCGTAGAGGTCGCCGCGCCCAGGACATTTTTCCAAGTCAGCCTGCGATTGAGCGCTGCCAGGATGCAGGCACCGATGCTGCCCACAGCACCGGCCTCGGTGGGTGTGGCAATGCCGAAGAAGATACTGCCGAGGACGAGGAAGATGAGTACAACCGGCGGCACGACGGCTTTCAGGGTGCGCAGACCAAGGTTTTTTTCCTGGGCACGGATATCGGCCGGAATCGCCGGCGCCGCTTTGGGCCGGATCAGGGCAACGAAGCCGATATAGACGATGTAGGAGCCGGCCAGGATCAGGCCAGGAATGAAAGCGCCAAGAAACAGATCGCCGACTGGCACGCCGATTTGATCGCTCAGAACGATGAGTACAAGGCTAGGGGGGATCAGCTGTGCCAGTGTGCCCGATGCGACGATGACGCCGCTCGCAAGGCTTTTGCTATAGCCATACCGCAGCATGACTGGCAGTGACATCATGCCCATGATGATTACCGTCGCCGCTACGACGCCTGTGGTGGCAGCCAACAACGTGCCGACGATGACGACGGCCATGGCCACGCCGCCACGCACAGGGCCAAGCAACAACCCCAGTGTCTCCAGTAACTCTTCGGCTAGCCCTGACTTCTCCAGGATTGCTCCCAGGAAAATGAAGTAGGGAATCGCCAGCAGTGTGAAATCGGACATGGTGCCGAACCAGCGATTGGGCAGAAGGCGCAAAAGATTGAGGTCGAAGGCATTGACGGAAAGACCAATCGCGCCAAAGAGTATAGCGGCGCCGGCAAACGAGAAGGCAACCGGATAGCCGGACATCATGATGAAGAAGAAGCCGGCGAACATAGCGATAGCGAGCCATTCGTAGTTCATAGCAGTATCCCTCAGATGTATTTCATACTAGGAAGATCAAGATGGATTGGCTACTCGACCGCTTTGGCGCCGGTGAGTTCGGCTTGCAGTTCGGCTTCGACTTCAGCATGGCCCGTGATCACGGCCAGATACTTGATGGCCTGGGCAATTGCCTGAGCCAGCAGTGTGGCGAAGGCCACAAGGATGAAGCTCTTGATCGGTGCACGGGGCAGACCATCTGGGTCAGGTGACATCTCCCACGCACCAAAGGAGCCGTCAGGCAGGCGCCCCCAGGAAAGCAGGACCGGATTCACCGTGAACCAAATGCCGATGATACAGAAAGGGATCAAGATGAGCAAAGTGCCCAGCAGGTCGACCCAAGCTTTGCGCTTTGGGCTCCACTTGGAATAGAGAATGTCGACGCGTACGTTGACGTCGTGCTTGAGGTTATAGGCAAAAACCAGGAAGAAGATGACCGAATACATGTACCACTGAATCTCGATCAAGCGGTTGGAGGAGAGATTCTGGCCGATGAAGCGGCCAACATAGCGCACAACGACGTTGTAGAAACCGATCGCCAGCAGAGCGATAATCAGGTAGATGCTGATTTTGCCCAAGAACTCCGAGATGCGATCGACCCCATGGGCTAGTTTCAAGAGACTACGCATCGCGCGCTCCTTTCCAGTTGTACTGGGTGTCCGATAGCGATCGAAAGTGTGTCGTTGGTTTTTCGATCGGTCTTCTATCGGGCAGGATAAATAGAATTCACGTGCTATATCCCCCAGGAGGGTGATATAGTGGGATCGCCTAACGGATGAAAAATTGGCGTTGATGAGTTGATCGCAGGATTACTCAGTGTGTTCATTGTACTTGAGTGAATCGGATTGTGCAACAGCCTTAAAAGTTGTCTTGGCAGGGCCGAAGAAAAGGAGTTCTGAAGTGGCTACGAATCCTTGGTTTTGGATACTTTTCAACCTATTTGTCATCGCTATGTTGCTCCTTGATTTGGGCATTTTCAACCGTAAAGCGCACCGCATCAGCGTCAAGGAAGCAGCGATCTGGAGCGTGGTCTGGATCAGTCTGGCGCTACTCTTCGGCGTCGGGCTTTATTATCTTGAATCTCCCGAGATAGCACTGCAGTTTTTTGGCGGTTATCTCCTGGAGAAGTCGCTCAGCGTCGATAATATTTTTGTCTTTGTGATGATTTTCACCTATTTTGCAACGCCAGCCGAATACCAGCATAGCGTGCTCTACTGGGGTATTCTCACTGCACTCATGCTACGCGGTGCAATGATTGTGACCGGTGCAGCGCTGATCGCTCGCTTCGACGTCCTGATTGGCCTTTTTGGCTTGCTATTGATCGCCACTGCTATCCGTATGTTTCGCAGCGACGACGAAGCAGGTGACCTGAGCAATAACTTCATCGTACGGCTGACGCAGCGTTTCCTTCCGGTCACCGATGGCTACCGCGGTCAGCACTTCACGGTTGTCGAGATGGGGAAGCGTTGGATCACGCCGCTTCTGGTCGTGCTGCTGGTTGTGGAAACGAGTGACGTCATCTTCGCCGTCGATTCGATTCCTGCCGTCTTCGGGATCGCGACCGATCCTTTCATCGTCTACACTTCAAACATCTTTGCCATCCTGGGGCTACGTTCGCTCTATTTCCTGCTGGCCGGTGTGGTCGACAAGTTCCACTATCTCAAGCTTGGCCTGTCGATTGTGCTAGGTTTTGTGGGCATGAAGATGGTGTTGGAGACATTCTCCGACTACACCATGGCACACCCAATTCACGTGCCGATCCAGTGGTCGATGCTTGTGATTGCCATTGTTCTGGGCGCCTCTGTCGCTGCATCGCTCGCCTTTCCACGCTGCGAACCGGCCTTGGCGGAAGCGTTCGAAGCGACAGCAGAAGAAATCCTGCACGCACAGGATGAACTGCACCCTACCAGCAAGAACTGGCCGACATAACGGGTAACTGAACGATTGCTTTGCGCTCGCCAGGAGCCCTGTGCGACCAGTGCCCAGGGGCAGGTGTATCTAAACCCGTCTGCCGATCCAAGCGCTGTCTACTGGCCCCACCCGCCGCCACCTGGTGTCTCGACGCGCAGGCGATCGCCGGGGTACAGGCGGCGCGTGAACTTGGATGGCAGGATCTCCTCTGCGCCATCCGCATGGATCAACACGTTGCAGCCGGGCATGCCGGGCTGGCCGCCGGCCACGCCCCACGGCGCTACAGCGCGCCGTTCGCTGATCAGGGTCACCGTCGTAGGCGCCAGTAGCTCATATTCCCGTACGATGCCGTCTCCGCCCCGTTGCCGGCCGCGGCCGCCGCTGCCGGCGCGTAATCCGTAGTGCCTGACGCGGAAGGGATAGGCAATTTCCAGCGCCTCGACCGGCGTATTGAGCGTGTTGGTCATGTGCACCTGCGTGCCGCTCAGCCCATTGCCGTGACGGCTGGCACCCATTCCGCCGCCGATCGTTTCGTAATAGGCGAAGGGTGAGCCGTCGGCGCGCTGGCCGCCCATGGTGAGATTGTTCATGGTACCCTGGCTGGCGGCCGGAATCTGGTCGGGCAGAGCCTGGGCCAGCGCGCCCAGTACGGCGTCGGTGATCCGTTGCGACGTTTCAACATTTCCCGCTGCCACTGCAGCCGGCGGCCCGGCATTGACCAGCGAGTGGGCGGGAGCCACTACGTGCACCGGTGCAAAGCAGCCCGCATTCATGGGCACATCGTCCTCAATCAGGCAGCGTACGACGTAGTAACACGCCGACTGCGTGATGGCGATGACTGCGTTGAGCGAGCCATGTACGATGGGCGCGCTTCCATCGAAGTCGAAGGTGACTTCCTCGCCGGTAATCGTCGCTGTGACACGAATCGGCGTCAGCGTGAGCCGTTCGCCCTCGATGAGTTCGATGACATCCTCGAAGACATAGACGCCGTCGGGCCAACGGGCGATCGTTGCACGGGTGATACGTTCGCTGTACGTTTGCAGATGGCCGCAGTAGGCAAGCAGCTCAGCGTGACCGTACGCTGCAACGAGATCGTGCAGGCGTCGCATCCCGATCGCGCCAGCCGCACGCTGTGCTGCCAGGTCGCCGCGGCGTTCGTTGGGCGTGCGCACGTTGCGCAGGATCAGCCGCAGTACGTCCTCGTTGAGTGCGCCCGCACGGTAGAGCTTGACTGGCGGGATGATGATGCCCTCCTGATAGATCTCGGTGGAGAGCGGCAGAGATCCCGGCGTCATTCCCCCCACGTCCGCATGATGGGCGCGGCTGGCAACGAAGAAGTCAGGACTACCTTCCACAAACACTGGCGCAATCATCGTGATGTCCGGCAGGTGGTTGCCCCCCTCAAACGGATCGTTGACGATGACGACGTCGCCTTCCTCCCACTCCTGGAAGCGATCAAGGATGGTGCGCACACTGGCAGGCATGGCGCCAAGATGGGCAGGAATGTGCGCGGCCTGCGCGATCAGATTGCCCCGCCCGTCGAAGACCGCACACGAGAAGTCGAGGCGCTCTTTGATATTGGGTGAGTAGGCCGTACGGCGCAGGGTGATGCCCATTTCTTCGGCCACGCCGGCCAGTCGATGGCGGTAGAGTTGAAGTGTGATAGGGTCCATGTCGATCCAGTCTGGTCTATGGCATGGGGACGCGTATCCCTCGAATCGGGGTGGGCGTAGAATTTGGAGTCGCTGCATCCGATGCGTCTGCGCCACTCGTGCCGATCATTGGAAGGTATATCTGTTTCAATTCTGCCACGATCAGCCGATAGCGTACACGGGAGCCATACTCCTGGCCAAATAGAGAAGGAATCGGTTCGACGCTGGCATAGACGGTGCCGGTGCGGTCGGCGCGCCAGAGAATCTCTGCATCCTCGACCAGGAGTGAACTGGGTAGCGGATCGTCTGTGCTCGTGACAGGAGCGATCGGGATCAACGGTGGGAGGGTGTTTGCTCCAGGTTTGTTGTCGTTGTAGGTGATCGGCGTTCGTCCATCGACGTCATATAGCCAGATCACACTGTCGATGGACAACGACACACTCAACTCGCGTGCAGTCTGTAACAGGTAGAGGTTGCCGGCGCTGACCTCGAACTGGACCCAGTCCTGGTCACCCTCTTCATGAAAGGTGTGTACTTCCGCAGCGCTTGTCGGGGAAAGCAGGCGTGCCTCACCAGCAGAGTTGTCTGGCTCGTGGAGATCGGCGCCGTTGCACTGGGCAGAGTCGGGATCGGTCACACAGCCCTCGATCCATGCCGTGTAGCGGCTGACGCGCGTGAACACGTCATAGCCGCCGCCGTAGGCGGACACGCAGCTATACGGTCCGAAGCTCACGATGCCGATTTGCTGCCATTCACCGTCGCCCTTCTGAATCATGAGCGGTCCGCCGCTGTCGCCATAGCAGGCGCCCTTGGTCAGCGGCTCGTAGCCGGCACAGATTACGTTGTCCGTGATCACGCCAAAATAGCTGGCTGCACACTGCTCGTGTGTGACCAGGGGCAGCCCAACTTCACGCAGCGCATCGGGATAGGGTGTGCCGGCCCAGAAATCGAGATTTGACTGGCCCCAGCCAATGACGGTCGCACGCATGTACGCATACTCGTCGCTCCCGGAGAGGGGGTGGTACAGCGAAATCGGCGTCTGGGTTACGGGCACGCTCAGATGCAGCAGTGCCAGATCGTTGTCCAGATCGTAGGGATCGTAGCCAGGATGGACGTACGCCTGGGTGGCAGGCACACGTGTGCCAGAGTCACTGAGCCGGTGTGCGCCGACGAGCACGTCGACCAGCGATCCCTCCACGCCATCGACACAGTGCGCCGCGGTCAGCACCCAATCGGAGGCAATGAGTGTGCCGCCGCAGAATTGGCCGAGGAAAGTATTTTCGGCCATGCTATAGATCAGGGCGACCTGCCAGGGCCAGGCGCCCGGTGTGGCCTCGCGGCCGCCGATGATGTCAGGCATGTCAGATTGGGCGACACTCACTGGCGTTGACACCGGCTCTTGTGCGAGGGCTGACGTCGGCATCAGTACAAGAAGCAGGCCAGCACTGATCAGGGGGAATAGGCAGAAAGTCAATCGAGCCAGGACACGATTTGCAGTGCTCATAAAATGTCTCCAGAGAAAATGGGGTGAGATGAGGCAGGTTTGCCGAACTGATGCAATCCAGAGACTACTCTATCCTCTCCATTATAGCACCACGCCAGCCTGCGCCGGCAGCCTCTGGGACAAGCAACGGGGGTAGGCTGCGCAATTGGGGATACTTCCGTGTGAGCCTGCGTGGAGCCACCTGTTGAACGCAGCCGGTGAACGGTTAGCGTTCGTTGGCCATACGCTGCAATTCGTAGAGACGGTTGAGCGCGTCAAGCGGCGTCAGCCCGTTGACATCGAGGGCGCGCAGTGCCTCCACCACAGGGTGCTGGTCGGCAAAGAGCGAGACCTGCGTGGCTGCTGCACGCCCTCGGCGTACAGCAGGTTCTGAGAGACGTCGCGGTCCCGCGGCGCCGCTGCGTTCCAGATCTTCCAGGATCTCCTCCGCGCGTGTCACGACCGGGGTCGGCAGGCCGGCTAGCCGTGCGACGTGCACGCCGTATGAGCGATCTGCCTTGCCGGGGATGATGCGACGCAGAAAGACCACATCGTCCCCGTTTCCGCTGTCATCGACTGCAACATTGTAGTTGACGACATGCGGTAGCCGCTCGGCCAGGTCGGTCAGTTCATGGTAGTGAGTGGCAAAGAGCGTCTTTGCGCGCAGACGCGGGTGATTGTGGATGTGTTCGATGACCGCCCAGGCAATGGCCAGCCCGTCGTAGGTGCTCGTCCCACGGCCGATCTCGTCGAGCATGAGCAGGCTACGGGGGGTGGCGTGGTTGAGAATGTTGGCTGTCTCCACCATCTCCACCATGAAGGTCGACTGTCCGCGATGGATCTCGTCGCTGGCACCCAGCCGAGTGAAGATGCGGTCGACAACGCCAATGCGCGCACGGTCAGCTGGTACGAAGCTGCCCACTTGGGCCATGAGCGTGATCAGCGCGGTCTGGCGCAGGTAGGTGCTCTTGCCGCTCATGTTGGGGCCGGTGATGATCTGCACTGCGGTCTCCGGTGCCAGCGACGTGTCGTTCGGCACGAAGGGCTCGTCAGTCAACGCCAATTCCACCACCGGATGGCGGCCTGCCACGATTTCAATGCATGCCCCTTCGTCCACGTCGGGGCGTACGTAGCGGTGCATGAGCGCAACCTCACCCAACGCAGCAAAGGTGTCGATCTCTGCAATTGCCTGTGCCAATTGTAGAAGCCTGACGCCATGTGCGCCTACCTGGCCACAGACCTCAGCAAAGAGCTGCTGCTCGATCTCAATGCGACGCTCGTCAGCGTTGAGCACCAGCGCCTCATACTCTTTCAAGTCGGGTGTAATGAAGCGCTCGCCATTGGCGATGGTCTGCTTGCGGATGTATTCGGCCGGCACCTTGTCCAGATGCGTGCGTGTGACCTCGATGTAATAGCCAAAGACCTTGTTGTAGCCGACCTTGAGACTCTTGATGTCAAGGCGCTGGCGCTCGCTCTGTTCCAGGTTGGCGATCCAATCCTTGGCGTGGCGACTCCTGTCGACCAGGCTGTCCAGTTCAGCATCGAAGCCGGGGCGGATCAGGCCAGGGGTTGCCAGGTTGGCTGGCGGGTCGTCGGCCAGCGCAGATTCGAGCAGGGAAAGGACGGGAGTACAATCAGGGAAGAGGGAAGAGGATGGGAGCGCACGGGATTCGGAATCGAGATCCTGGCCCGGCGTTGAATCTTCAGTTTCCAATCCCCGTGTTTCGAGTCGCCCACTCTCCCAATCCCTCAATCTCGTCTCCAACTCTGGCAGCTGTCGCAACACATCGCGAATCCCCATTAGGTCGCGTGGCAGCGCACTTCTTTGCATGGCGCGGTTGGTCCAGCGTTCCAGATCGCCCAGGTTGCGCAGCATCCCGCGCACGTCCAGGCGCAGCAGCGTGTCATCTACGAAGCCCTGGACCGCATCCAACCGGTGATGGATGGCAGACACATCGAGCAGTGGCTGATGGATCCAGCGCCGCAGCAGGCGGCCTCCCATCGGTGTCAGCGTTTTCCCCAGCACGCCGAGCAGGCTACCCTCCATGACCCCGCCACGCATAGTCTCCGTCAGCTCCAGATTGCGCCGCGTTGACTCGTCCAGCGTCATGAATTCGCCGATTTCATAGGCACGCAGGTTTGTCATCTGGCCGCGTGCGCCAGGCTGCATCTCGGTGACGTAGGCGAGCACGGCTGCAGCCGCGCGCAGGGCTTCTGGCCGGCCGTGCAGGCCATAACCGTCGAGGCTGCTCACCGCAAAGTGGCGCTTGAGCGACGCTTCGGCTGTCTCCGGCTCGACCTGCCAGCTTTCCACCGTGGAGAGGAGCGGGTGCACCAGGTCGATCAGCCCGTGAATCGTCGACTGCTGCGGTTCCCAATCCACGTGGATCAACTCGCTGGGTTGCAGGCGCGAGACCTCCTCGCCAATGCGCTGCTCGACATCGGCGTGGCTGGTGCTATGGATCTGCGTGGCGGCAAATTCGCCTGTGGTGATGTCGCAATAGGCGATACCGGCATTGGTGCCACGTCGCCCCAGCACGACAGCCATGAGGTAATTGTTGCGCCGCTCGTCGAGCATGCTAGGGTCGACCACCGTGCCTTTGGTGACGACGCAACGTACCTCGCGCTCGACCAGCCCTTTGCCCGGCTCCGAGATCTGTTCGGCAATCGCCACGCGGTAGCCGGCCTCCACCAGCCTGGCAATGTAGACGTCTACCGCGTGGTAGGGCACGCCGGCCAGCGGCACACGCTGATCGTTGCCCACAGGCCGGCTGGTCAGGACGACGTCACAGACCCGCGCAACCACGCGCGCATCGTCGTCAAAGGTCTCATAGAAATCGCCGAGTCGGAAGAGCAGGATGCAGTCGGCGTGCTGGCTTTTGAGCGACAGGTACTGCTGCCGCATGGGTGTCGTCATCGCAGATCAGTCTTTTCCAGTGGACAGCAAAATGGTTGTGGCAGCGTGCTCGGGCAGCACCCTACCTGCTTGACTCGCAAGATCCGCCAATCATGAACTACTGAATCTCCGTTCTTCTTGTCTGCCCTACGGCCACTGTGCTCCCACTGTCTCGACAAATATGGAGTAGAGTGACTGGCCGGCAGTCATGAACAGGCGATTTTTCTTGATGCCGCCAAAGCAAAGGTTCGAGCACGGTTCGGGTAGGTGGATGCGACCGATGAGTGTGCCGTCTGGCGCATAGCAGTGGGCACCGTCGTAGCCTTCGCCACCCCAGCCGGCCGCAGCCCACACGTTCCCGTCCAGGTCCGTGCGAATGCCATCGGCCACGCCCGGCGTCATGTCGACAAAAAGCCGGCCATTGGCCAGCCGTGTGCCGCCGTCGATGACGTCGAAGACGCGAATGTGGCGCGGCCCATTGGGTGTGTGTGACACGCCGGTGTCGACAATGTAAAGCAGCGACTCGTCGGGCGAAAAGCAGATCCCATTGGGCCGGTCGAAGTCGCCTGCAACGACCGTGGCCTGCCCATTCTCCGGATCGAGTCGGTAGACGTTGCGCGGCAGTTCAAAGGGCGCCACCGCTCCCTCATAATTCTTGAGTAGGCCGTAGCCAGGATCGGTGAACCAGATGGACCCGTCCGATTTGACCACAACGTCATTGGGCGCGTTGAGCCGCTTGCCCTCAAAGCTGTCGATCAGGACAGTGATGCGACCGTCATGTTCGGTGCGCGTGACGCGGCGTGTGCCGTGCTCGCAGGTGATCAGCCGGCCTTGACGGTCGCGTGTGTTGCCGTTGGCGTTGTTGGACGGGCTGCGGAAGACACTTACGCCACCGCTCGTCTCGTCCCAGCGCAGGATGCGGTCGTTGGGGATGTCGCTCCACAGCAAGTAGCGACCGTCGCCGAACCAGACCGGCCCTTCCGCCCAACGTCCGCCGGTGGCCAGCACCTCCACCACAGCGCTGCCGAGATTATAGGCTGCAAAGCGTGGGTCGAGCACCTCTACTGCCGGCTCCGGATAGCGCACGATTCCGCGCTGCCGTATCCATGCCTCCGCTGCCGTCACCGCTTGATTCGTTACTGTATTCATCATTCGCGCTTCCTTGAATGGATAGACCGTGGGCGCGGCCAATCGGGTGGATGCAGGTCAATCGGCTTCAGCCGCAAGCATTCGCCAGATCCACGACACCTGCACTCTGTTGTTCATATTGTACCAATCTGCACTACAGTATTCGGATCGCCGTAGAGCGTGTAGGCCAGCCAGGTTGGGTTGGTGCTGTCGACCTGACGCAGGTGAACGCGCGCTGCCCGCATAGCCTCGCCCAGCGAATCGCCCGCAGCCAGCCGGCTGTAGAAATGTTTTGCAAACTCGACGGCCAGGTCATCGTGCACTTCCCACAGTGCGCCGACGAAGGCGCTGGCGTTGGCCTCGCGGAAGAGCTTCTCCGCCCAGCCACCCAGCCCAGTCAGGCTGAAGTCGCTGCGGCCACCATCGCAGGCGTTGAGAAAGACCAGTGGCCTGGACTGGCGGATGCCGCGCAGACGGCTGGCCACCAGGTCGGCTGGACGCAGGTTGTCGTCGGACAGTTCCAGCACGGAAGCGTCGGCATCTATCGTGTCGAATCGGCCGTGCGTGGCCACGTGCATGAGCTGGTAGCCGCCAGACAAGAAGAGCGCTTTTACCTCGGCCAGCGTCTTGGAAGGCCCGCTCACGTGGATCGCTCGTTCTACAGCCAGCGCGTTGAAAAAGGCTTGCTCCTGGGCGACAGCCGACAGCCCGACGTCAGGCAGCACGAGCGCGGCCTCTTGTACGGCGACACGCGTAGCAGGGCCGCGGCCGGCCAGCCAGCGCGCAAGCTGGAAATCGAGCGACCAGAAATTCTCCGCAATGTACTCCTTGCCCTCGCTCACGCTGTAGTGGTAGGGCTTGAGCAGTTCCCACGGAATCCATGGCTCATCGCTGGTGATGAGCATCGATTTGATCTTGCCTGCCTGCTGCAGCGGCTGGATGCGCGTGAAATACTCGATACGGAACTGCTCAGGCAGAAGCTGCTCGAAGAGACCTTCAGCCAGCACGGCGAGTTCCTCGCCCGTGCGCGCCCGCTCATTCTCCGTCAAATCACTGCTCAGACGCGTCACCATATCGTCCAGCGGTTCCAGTAGCTTTGCCAGGAAGGTCATTGGGTCTTGGCTGGTCAGCTCGATTTCGCCGACCTGTTCCCAACTGTAGGGCAGTTCCGGGTGTGTGGAGTTGAGCCAGAAGGCGAGTCGATTCTCGCTGCTCTTCTTTACTACCCGCAACTGCACATCCGCAGGCGGGGGTGGGTTGCGCTCAAAGCGGGCGAACTCGGGCAGATCGTCCGGACTGCGCGTGATCGTCACACTGGCACTTGATGCCACCGTATCGACCACCTCCGTCATGAACCAGACACTGCCGACTGGCCGTTCCTTGTGGTAGAAGTCGATGGTGATGCGTTTCTTGCCGAGCTCGCCGGACTTGAGCAGGAAGACCGCCGGGTCAGAGTCTCGGTCGGGGTGCACGGTAATCGTGCGTTCCCACATGCGCGTCTCTTCTTCAAAGTCGGGCGCGAGCACACGCACGGTAAGGTATTCGGGGGGCGGCGGTTCGCTGCCCTGCTTTGTGAACTCCACGGCGACGAGGCCGGCTGCAGCCGTCTTGACCGGTTTGTTCAGGCGCAACCGCACGATCAGCCACTCTACCTTGTTGCGCTGAAGACGTGCCGGAAATGCAAGATCGGTGTGAAAAGTGACCTCGATCGTCTCCGGTGCTGGAGAGGGCGCAGCGTCGGCAAGCTCCCAGTTCGCCGGCGCTGCCGCAGCGCTTTCTACTGAAGACTCGAAGTGGCGGGGATTGCCAACGGCAAGGGTTGTTTCTTGGGTTGCACTCTTCCAGCGTACAAAGCGGTCGACCCATATGGCAACTACGCCGGGGATCGCTTCCAGGCGGAGCAGTGCCGCCTCGTAGGGCCGCACGTCAAAGGGAGTGGTCTTGGCGAGCGCAGCCTGCAAGTCTTGGTCGATGGACGCAACTGCAATGCTTGCGCCCGGCGACAACTGAACGATGATCTGCTCGACTGCCGGGCGGATGTCGTCCCATGCCTGGGGTAGCAGACTTGCACGATAAAACCTGCGCCCGATCGCATGGGCAGGCGGATCTGCGCTCTCCAGCATAATCGCCAGATCGCACAGGCGTTCGGCGGTGGCGCTCACATTGCTGATGAGGGCGGCAGTACGCAGGCTGGGTCGTGTCTCCGGCACGGCCACCAGTTTGGCAAGATCCGCTCCGGCAACGGCGCGCACGCCGGGCAGTGCCAGCGCCGCACGGGCGAAGGCGTCCGCAAGAGCCTGGAAGCGGGACGGATCGGGGTGGGCTGACAGATCGCGCAGCGCGCTGGCAAGATCGCGGCGCAGCTGATCGAGTGCGGGCATCGTCGTTCGTCGCGGCAGAAATGGCCATCGCAGATAGAGCGCCAGCACCGCCCGTTCAAGCAGTCCGTCATAGGTGTCGAGGTTTCGTGACATGGCGGTGACCCCAGTTCAACCCGATTCACGCGAATCTGAGAACAACTCTGTCCAGGTCTGAGTCATCTCGTCCCGTGTCAAAGGAGTGTTGAGAAGGTAGCCAAGAGCTCCTCCACATTGCTTGCAAAACGTATAGCTGTCAGCTTTATCGATCTTGGTTGGCTGTGGCCATGTGTGCAGTTGCCGATTTTCATGGCTGCCAAGCACCAGGATGACGTCATGATGAAGTGAGTTTTGGTTCACGATATGAACTGATGAGGGATTCTCTGAATGAATCACATATCGACTGTGCAGAATAAATCCCGCAAACTTGAGCGCATTGGTCAGGCTTGCCCACCCTTTAGGGTTCCAGTGATGGAAAGTGAATATCAGTCTTCCAGCAGGCTGTTTTAGAACACGATAGCACTCAGAAAAAATACCGGTCAGTACTGCTTCATATTGTTCATTCTCACTAAGTTGCTGGTTTACAGCAGTATCGTTGAGATCATAACTCCATTGCACTTCGGTTGGCAACCAGTAACGAAGCCAGACCCGGAAGAATGCAGCAAGATCGCCGTATTGCACGCTATCGAAGTAAGGCGGGTCAGTCACAATGTGATCAATACACTGATCGGGAAGGTCAAGCCGGATGGATGACCCTTGCAGAAGGGGATAGCGACGATTTTGGCCAATGAGTTCTGCAAAGACGTGGACTTCCTCACCAGAATCAATTTCACCGACGATCGGAACCTCAACTGCCTTCCCTGCACGAAGGCTGCGTTCGACGGGGGTCTTTGCCCAGAGTGTGCCGCGTACGAGGCGGCTCTCAAAGAGATTTTGTAGCGTTCCTGATGAGCGTGACGACGCAAGCGGGTTATTTTCTAGCGCTGTATCGGGGAATGAATAGCCGTGTTGGGCAAATGTATGCCGGATTGCACCAGGGCGGTTCTTGCCAGCTCCCTTGTAGCCACAAAGCATTGAATTGAACTCTGTAGCTGTGGAGAAAAGGAGCGCAAACTTTAGCCGCTGTGCTGGTTCAAGACTGCCCAACTCCCTTGTTGCAGCGGAAAAAACCAGCAGTTGCCTGCTGGAAAACAAATCTAGATATGTGTGGATGCTTCGCCTGAGCAAGTCCGTCGATTTTGGCCCCGGCAAGACTGCAAAGTCCATGCAGGTAAGATCTAGTTGACTTCTCCTGGTATCGGCCTGCCTTATCATTTGTAAATCCATCTCTTGGATGGAAGAAAAAAAGAATCCGTGAGTAGCGCATTCACCTGCTACAGCGACTGGTACGTAGCGCTGGTAATATGGAATATCAAGGTCATCTTTGGGTTTTCTACCGCAGAGACAGACCCCAGTATTTTTTTCGTACAACCGTATATCAGGCTGCGAACAAGGTTTGCTGATCAGACTTTCCCCGTCATAAATCGCAAATGATTCGGAGTCAATTCTCACGAGCGAGTCATCTGGATTGTGGCGCAATATGAGACTGTCGACAAGTAGCATTTGGTTGCCACATTCACAGACACGACGTACAGCATAGAGCACAAATCTCAGGTCACAGTGCAATTGGCAATGGGGACATGTTGTCTGGAAATACATGCCCAACTCTCTGCGCAGGTTTGAGATCATCCTCGAAAACGTGTTCTTCAAGATGCTGACCGGAACGGAAGTGAGGGTTGCTCTGGCCTGCAGTATGGGAATGGGGTCGATATCAGCCCCGACAACGCTTGCCCCCATCCGTATAGCTTCGTGTATCGTTGTCCCTCCGCCGATCATTGGATCCAGAATAATCTGTCCTTCCAATCCACCGGGACTGTAAAAATTCCGTTGCGATTGGTTTGGCACCAAGTCTTTCAAAATTGCGCGAAAGGTGGTGCCACACCGTCTAGCCCACCACTTATGAAGATAGGTATTAGGACGGTATAGATGTTTGTTATACGACTCTATCTCCGCCAACTGATTGGCGAGCTCGGCGTCGAACTCAGTTCCAATCATGAGATTGTCTGTGTTGCTGTGAGAAAATTCGAACGCAAGCTGAGGTTCTTTGAGATTCATCGGTGGTCTACTGTAGAACGGCTACTTCCAGTTGACAGAAATGGAAATACCTCGTTTAGCCCTGTGGGTCAGGTTTGCCATAAAAATATCTTTTGACGGGATGCGAACATTCCCGCTGAAGGCCTTTAGCAGTTGCTCAGTGGTCGTAGACTCAATGTTGAGCTTGCCCGTATTCGTTGTATCCACCGTCTGAAATTCGACTATGACGAAGTCTTCGATCTTGTTGCTAATTGGGCGATGTCGTGCCATGACGTAGTCAAACTTACCCAAGACACTATCGCCGGATGCCACCTCTCCAAATAAAAGCAGGTCGTGCCGATGACCGAAGTACTCATCTGCTATCTGTTGGAATACTAGATTGTTCTGCAGGAATCGGTTTGGGCAAATCGCTACAGTTCTATGAACTTCGTTGCCTACAGTACAGGTTCGATTCTTCTTGATGCAGCTTTCTCCTGAAAAAGGGCAGGTTGATCCGCCAGTGACCGATTGGTGGATGGCGTTTCGATTCGCAGGTAGGATTCCGAGTATTTCAATCGGGAGCCTCATTGCCTTCTTACAGATTTATCAGGCGATACACTGCTAACAGGATAGCACAAGCGTGCGGAATTCACATATAGCCCCTACTTGCTACATTTTTCACACCCTTATCGTTGTTGCTCTCCATGAGTGGCATAGTAGCATAGTAGCTGATTTTTTGACATGCCTTCTGCTTTCACCTACAATCGTACGGATATCGTACAGACGCGGTGACGCGCAGAATGCAGATGGATGGACGCGTATGAAAAGCATGACGACCAACGAGATCCGCCAGCTCTTCCTTGACTATTTCCACGAGCAAGGCCACGAGATCGTTGCCAGCAGCAGCCTGGTTCCGCAGGACGATCCGACTTTGCTGCTCACCAATGCCGGCATGAATCAGTTCAAAGACGCCTTCCTCGGTATTGAGAAGCGCTCCTACAACCGCGCGACGACTGCCCAGAAGTGCATGCGCGTCAGCGGCAAGCACAATGACCTGGAAAACGTCGGGCCGAGCCCGCGCCATCACACCTTTTTTGAGATGCTCGGCAATTTTTCTTTCGGCAACTACTTCAAAAAGGAAGCCATCGGCTTTGCCTGGCAGTTGCTCGTCGATGTGCTCGGCATGCCGCTGGACCGCCTGTGGTTCACCGTCTACGCAGAGGACGACGAGGCCGAACGGTTGTGGATTGCAGCGGGTGCTGATCCGCAGCGCGTGTTACGTTTTGGCAAGAAGGACAACTGGTGGGCCATGGGTGAGACCGGCCCCTGCGGTCCTTGCTCGGAGATTCACTACTACTGGGGCGATCTGGCCCATCAGGTGGCAGATGGCGTCAACAAGGACGACGAATACCTGGAAATTTGGAACCTGGTCTTCATGCAGTTTGATGCCAAGCCGGACGGCACACTGGTGCCGCTGCCTGCGCCTAGCGTCGATACTGGCGCTGGCCTCGAACGCCTGGCCAGCATCTTACAGGGCAAGGACAATAACTACGATACCGACGCGTTCGTGCCCATCATGAATCGCATCCAGCAACTGGCTGGCCAGAGCGACGAGCAGCGCCAGGAAAATCTTTACCGCTACCGCGCGATTGCCGACCATGCCCGCGCCTGCACTTTCATGATCGGCGACGGTGTGCTGCCAGGCAACGAAGGCCGCCAGTACGTGCTGCGCATGATCCTGCGTCGCGCCGCTCGCTTCGGCAAGCTGCTAGGCTTCGATCGTCCTTTCCTGTTCCTCGTGGCAGACACCGTGATCGATGAGATGGGGCGCCATTACAGGGACCTCATCGCCAAGCGCGCCTACATCCTCCAAACCATCACGGAGGAAGAGGAACGTTTCCGTCGCACGCTGGTCAACGGGTTGCGCATCCTCGACAACCTCATGGCCAGGATGCGCGAGGAGGGCCACACGGAGATTTCTGGCAAGGAAGCTTTCTTTCTGTGGGATACCTACGGCTTTCCTGTCGACCTGACGCGTGACGTTGCGCAGGACAACGGCTTTACCATCGACGAGATCGGCTTCCGCGTTGCGCTGGCCGAACAAAAACAGCGTAGTCAGGAGACCGCCGTTGAGGTTGTCGCGGCTGAGGTGGCCGTCTATGCCGAGCATTTCGGCAAACTGCGTGATGCGGGCATCGTCGAACCGGCGGGCGTGCGCTACCGTATTTATGAGAGTCTCGCTGAGACCGACACGACTGTGGCCGCACTTTTCGTGGACGGCCAGCCTGTGGATGAAGCGAACAGTGGACAGGCGGTCGAAGTCCTGCTGCCCGAGACGGTCTTCTACATTGAATCCGGCGGTCAGATCAGCGATACCGGCGAAATTTACTACTGGCCCGAAAATCTGAGCGAGCCAGTGTGGTCGATCCAGGTGACCGACATGCGGCGCCCTGTGCTTGGGATGATCCTGCACGTCGGCACGGTCACAGCCGGAACGGTCAAGGTCGGCGACCCAGCCGAGGCGGTTATCGATACTGACCGCCGCTGGGACATGATGCGCAATCATACGGGCACGCATGTTCTGCACGCTGCCCTGCGACGCCGCCTCGGCGCGCATGTGCACCAGGCAGGCTCGCTGGTCGCTCCCGAACGCCTGCGTTTCGACTTTACCCACGGACAGCCGTTGAGCGACGAGGATGTGGCGGAGATCGAGCGCTTCGCCAACGCCGTAATCCTGGAGAATTATCCGGTCAACACGCGTTGGACGACCTACAACCAAGCCATCAGCGAGGGGGTGACCGCACTCTTCACTGAAAAGTACGGTGACGAGGTGCGCGTCGTTTCTTTTGGCGAGGAACAGGGTGTGAGCGCCGAGCTTTGTGGCGGTACCCATGTGGACACCACAGCCGAGATCGGTAGCTTCCGCATCATCGGGGAGAGCAGTGTCGCTGCCGGTGTGCGCCGAATCGAAGTGGTGACTGGCCGTGTCGCAGAGCAACTGGTGGAGGATCGGTTGGCCGCACTCGACCGCATTGCTGCCTTGACACATGCCAAGACAGCCGATGCAGTGGCGGCTGTACAGCATCTGCTGGAGCAGAACCAGGCATTGCAGAAAGAGCTGACGCACCTGCGCCAGAAGATGGCGCTCCAGGATGCACTGCACCTGCT
The DNA here is from genome assembly GCA_903879975.1 of uncultured Chloroflexota bacterium. Classification (GTDB taxonomy): domain Bacteria; phylum Chloroflexota; class Anaerolineae; order Caldilineales; family Caldilineaceae; genus Caldilinea. The sequence continues at coordinate 17,722 of CAIRNL010000145.1, forward strand.
TGACCAGGCCGAGCGACTGGATGGCTTTGCCGTGCTCTCTGTACGCGTGCCGGCGACTGACGTGGCTACCATGCGCCAGATGACCGACTGGTTCCGCGACAAGTTGGGCAGCAGTGTCGTTGCCGTAGGGGCGGTTATCGGCGAGAAGCCCACGATCATCACTGCAGTGACCGGCGATCTGGTCGGTCGCGGCCTCCACGCCGGCAGTATCGTGCGCAATGCAGCCAAACTCATGGGCGGCGGCGGCGGCGGACACCCGACGATGGCACAGGCGGGCGGAAACGACAGCGCCCGTCTCGACGAGGCATTGCAGAGTGTCTCTGGTTGGGTGAAGGCGAATTTGAAATAGGAGTTGGAGAGCCTTCCGTTTCACATGACCGAACTTTACCAAGTACCTTCTGATGCCACCCTGGAAGTAGTACGACGTGCGTTGGGACAGTGGCGCAACAAGCGTATTGCCTTGTTGCTGCCCGACGGCTGGCTTGAACTCAACAATGTGGCGCGCATGCGACTGTTGCAGCGCCAGGCCCAGATTCAGCACAACCAGGTAGCGATTGTCACGCATGAGACGGCGACGCGCAGCGCAGCCAGGCAGGTTGGTATTCCCGTCTTTGCGCACATGGAGGATGCTGCTGGCGACCGCTGGCAGATGAACCCCATGCTGCCGCCGGTCGACCCGCGCTCACCCGAAGCGGGGCTGCCCGATCCACCGCCATGGCGACGCAGC
>CAIRNL010000146.1 GCA_903879975.1 uncultured Chloroflexota bacterium
GTGGACCACCACACACTGCACGAGGTTACTCACTGCGCTGCTGCTGCCGGTGACGATATGGGCGTCCACCTCCAGGCGATAAGCACTCATGCCGACCGGCTGCTGGACCTCGGTCTCGCCGTCCACTGTCCACGAGCGGGCGATGGTATGGATCACCTCCTGGTTCTCCGGCAGTGCAACGGCGCGCGCACCTTCCAGCGCGCGCTGCATATCAGCGCCGGTGACGCCGTGCTTACGATCCACTGGGCTGACGCCGCGGCTGTTGCGCGTACCGATGTGGCTGCCGGCAATGCCGACGTAGGCGCTGAGCATCTGCCTGCCAGCGTCCTGCTCGCACTTCTCAATGGCCTCTCCGACAGCCGCAGTGGCCTCCGGCACGTCGACGACCACGCCACGTCGGATCCCGCGGCTGGGCACAACGCCCTCGCCCAACATCCGTAGCGAGAGTTTGCCCAGCCCGTCATGAGAGACCTGCGCCATCAGCGCACAGATCTTCGTCGTTCCAATATCGATTGCGGAGATCACTTCCTGCATACATTCACCCCACCAAGAGCCAGGAGTTCAGCCGATAGCTGATTGGACACCCTGCATTTCCGGCCATTCCACCCTATTTGATGTACGGACGATCGAAGCGCACGTCGATGACGACCCCATCTGCCTGCCCGCTGCGCAGCAATGTCTCTGCTGCAGCCAGGTTGCCAAGTTTCTTCTCCACTTCGGCGTCATCCCCCCAGTAGACCCAGTAGCCAGTGCCGGGCAGCTGAAAATTCAGCCCGACAATCGCGTTGTAGCGCAGCGTCGTAATACCGGGCAGCCGATTCACCAGCGCCTGGGCGCTGCGCAGCACCTCCGGGTCAATCGCCGAACCCGACACTGCGCCCGGCAGTGTCGCCGCTGAGGTTACGTCGACGATGGTGTACAGACCGGGCGGTGTCTCACCCCTCGGTTCGAGCACCAGGCCATCGTCACGCAGCCAATATGTGCCGCTGTCCGTCGTCCACAGCATTACCGGGCGCACCTCGGTGATATCTACCGTCACTTTGGCGCCTACACAGGAGATGTGCACCTGCGCGTCTCCCACGTACGGATTTTGCAGCAGCAGTCGCCGCACCTCATTGGCGTCGATCCAGAAGACCTGCCAGCCGTCCAACTGGCTCACCTGCCACAACTCATCGGCATCCAGATAGGAAAGGCCATTAAAATGCACATCCTCTCGATAGATGAACCAACGATCGTCTGTGTGCACCCACGCCACCAGACCAACCAGCGTCACGACGAGAACAACGATCACCCAGAGGAGCCTGCTGCGCACAAAGCGCAGCAACGGCGCAAGATCGATGTGCGGCCAGGCAATACGCCGCGCAGTCGACGCGTCGGGCAGCAGCGACTCGAAGTGACGCAGGTGGCGACTGAAGTTCTGCCGACGGCGTTGGCTGGCCCGGCTGCGCGCCGCAGCGTTGTGCAAACGCGCAGGTTGCTCGCCTGGCCGCACGTTTTTTTTCAGTTTTGAATTCGGCGCCTTCCCCATGAATCCTGCTGCCACTCTCAAC
>CAIRNL010000147.1 GCA_903879975.1 uncultured Chloroflexota bacterium
CATCAGTCCAACTCAGCGATGAGCGCCTGAAGCAGAACATCACCCCGATTGCCCCGGATCAGTCGCTGCTGCGACTCATGGACCTCACCGTCTATGAATATGAATATCGGCCTGAATTCCAACCTGCGGCTGCCGGACAAAGGCACCATGGCTTCCTGGCGCAGGAGGTCGAAAAGATCATTCCCGCAGCCGTGACCATCACCGACGATGTGACGTTGGACAACGGCGAGGTCATTCACGGCACGCGCGGGGTGGCGTACAACAGCATCTTCACCGAGGCGGTCGGCGCGATCCAGGCGCTGCACCAGCGGGTGCAGGCGCAGGAAGCGCGCATCCAGCAGTTGGTGGCGCAGTTGGCTGCGGCGGGCGTGGCGTAAGGGAGCAACCAGCATGCGTGAACAACTGGAGAAGCGGCTGGACGAGCTCAAGAACGAATATCAGAACGGCCAGAAGGTGTTGGCCGAAGTGGAGGCCAAACGCGCCGAGGTACGCGAGACGCTGCTGCGCATCAGCGGCGCGATCCAGGTGCTGGAAGAGGTGCTGAAACATGATGCGACAACGTCGGGCAGTACGGCCTGATGCGGGTCTATGAAGGAGAACGAACATGCCATTTGTTTCGAGCTTGACGCCGGAACTGACCAATAAAAAGACCGGCGACCTGATCAAGGCTGCCGACTGGAATACCTTGGCCACCGAAGTCGCCAATTTGAGCAACTCCATGTTGGGGCGCGATGGCGGCGGCGTGGAAGGTGACCTGCATGTACAGGGTGCGTTGGCGGTTGATGGCGCGACGATGCTGCGCCAGGGCCTCACCGTGGACGGTGCGACGACCCTGCGCCAAGAGTTGACGGTGGCCGGCCTGGCCCGGCTGCAGGGAGAGCTGTCCGTGAGCAGCAACGGCGCAATTGGCGGATCGCTGCATGTGCAGGGCGAGGTAAGGGTGGACGGGGCGGTGCGTGCGCCGGTCTTCCTCGCGACCAGCCGCATGATCCAGCGCATGTACCCCTCTAAGCCCCTGATCTACGAGGACATCTTCGAGGCCTTCAACAAAGGCGTGATCGCCAAACTGGGCAATCCCCAACTCGAAGCGGACTGGAACGTCCGCCACACTGCGGCCAACCCCTACCGGCTGCGCCCGCTGCTGCAACTGGGATCGCCGAACGACAGCGACGGCAACGGCGCGGTGGTGACCGTGCCGGAAGGGTGCGACACGCTGTGGCTGCGGCTCCACGGCGGCGGCGGGACGGTGGGGCTGAAAGCATACTACCTCGACGGCGCCGGCGAAGCCCTGGGCCATTGGTCGGGCGGGCGACGCCCCTACCAGGTCTGCCCGGACGGCTCGCTGCCCGACAACACCGGAGCGGCGGAGAGTTACGACCATCAATGGCTGGCCATTCCCGTGGGGCGCGCCGGCAAGGTGGCGCTGATCTCGCAGCAGAGCGAGGGATACGTCTGGTATTCGGGCGTAGCCTTCAGCCGCAACCCCTGGGCGCACGCGGCCCAATCGGCGCGCGGCTATGCTGTGGGCTTCAACGGCAGCCGGGGAGTCAGCTGGCACAGCGCCCAGTACTTTGGCGACCAGGCGGGGAGCATTGCCCCCTCAAAGGCGGGGGTCTTCTCGTTCAGCGCGCAATGGGGCAGTCAAGGCAGCGGCCAGGGGCAGTTTATTTATCCAGCGGCTGTTGCCAGCGACCCCAACGGCAATGTGTACGTTACTGAATTTGAAGGCCACCGCATTCAGAAATTTGATAGCAAGGGCGCCTATCTCTCCCAACTCGGGCAGGGAAAGGGTGCGGGCAATGCCCAGTTCACCAATCCGCAAGGGATTGCGCTGGACAGCAGTGGCAACATCTATGTGGCCGACTACAGCAACAACCGTGTGCAGAAGTTCAACAGCAGCGGCGCCTACCTCAGCCAGTGGGGCACCCTTGGAACTGCGAGCGGCCAGTTCTACGGACCACGCGGCATTGCGGTCGATCCCCGGCGTGGTATCGTGTACGTGACAGATTATCACAATCACCGGATCCAGTTATTTACCGAAGCCGGCAGTCATCTAGCTACCGTTGATATCGCTGGCATGGGCGTCTACGTGAATAATGTTCGCCAGAGCCTGAAGTATCCGGCGGGGATTGCCCTGGACAGCCAGGGGAATGTCTATGTCGCTATTGCCGAAAACAGGCGCGTCCTGAAATTTGCGCCCACCGCCAATAAGTCGCTAGGAGTCCTTTTCAACTTCGGTGGGCCAGGCAGCGGCAACGGGCAGTTTGCCGATGTGTATGAGGTTGCGGTTGACCGCAATGACAACGTCTATGTCGTCGACCGGGGCAACAATCGTATTCAAGTATTTGACAGTGAAGGAAACTACCTCACTCAATGGGGGGGCGCCAAGGGCAGTGAGCCTGGGCAGCTCAATAGTCCGGCAGGTATCGCATTTGACAGCGCCGACAATATCTATGTCGCTGACTGGTACAACCACCGCATCCAGAAATTTTCACGGGGTGGCCCCGTCCTCCAGGTGCCGGTGATCCCCAACGGCCGCGACAAGCTGCTCTATCTGGTCAACGCGCCGCAGTTAAAGGATGAAACCGCCTACGACAACGGCCTGCAGCTCACGGGCATCCGGGTCAACGGGCAGCCGGTCGAGCGCTTCCTGGCCACCTACGACAATCCTTTTGCCCGCTACTGGAACAGCCGGCCGGGGTGCAACTACAACGCTGCGCTGGTGCCGGCAGAGATGATCCCGTCCGGCGCCCGCTTCCTCTCGGTGGAAATCGACCTGAGCAAGCAGGCGGACGACATCAAATTCCGCGAGGTCGGCACCCACGATCTGGATGTGCCGTTGACGGAGTGACGCGCGGCGATCCAATCGCGCTGTGTGTGCCAGCGGAGGCTGAGAGAACGGCATGATCCAACAACTTTTTACCTATCTGAACGACGACTGGCGCGCGCTGAGCGCGGGCCAGTCGCCGGCGCCGGGGTTGACGCTGACCCTGGGGGCGCTGGAGCTCAACCAGCGCACGCTGGATCGTTCTGGCCGCGTGCAGCCGCAGCCGATCCAGCAACAGCTGGCGCTGCGCCTGCCTGGGGTCACCGCCTATACGCTGGCGCAGACGCCGCTGGACGGCACGCTCGACGCCGAGGCGATCATCGATCCGGAGATGGTGAGCGAGCGGCGTCAGGCGCTCTTTCCTGGGGACTTTACCATCGATGGTGCGGCGCGCACCTTGCGCCTGAGTGCAGCAGGTGCGGCGCGCTGTGCGGGCGCGGCACAGCTGGCCGTGCGCTATCGCTACGCAGGCGTCGTTGCCACGCAGGAATTCACCCAGCACTTCGAGGCGGCCATCGGCGCAGCAGCGTGGCGGCTGGTCGAACAATGGGCGGCGCTTTTCTTGGCGCTGGTCGTCACCGACGCCGAGTCCCTGGTGGCGCGCTGCAACCAGACGATGGCGGTGACGCCCTACCACGCGGGTGGCTTCAGTGCAGGCCAGACCCTGGAGCAGCTCACCCTGCTGGCGGGGACGCCGGATGCGGGCAGCAGCACGCCGCTGCTGCGCCTGCAGGGCCAGGTGCGCGGCCGCCTTGCGCTGCGCAAGGCCAGCTCGCCCGCTTTCGGCCTGATCGAAGAAGTGATCAGCCCTGGGCGCGGCGCCAACGGCCAGGCGGTCGATGTGGCGATCGGCGTGGCGTTTGGAACGAAGCAGCGTTGAGCGGCAGGCAGACTCGCGGGTTTTCCCAGCAAGGGGCAAAAGGCACCGCCTGCTTCGAGAAGCTACTGGTCGAATGGGGGTATGGACTACACCTGTTTTGACTCGCTCAATGGGTTTGATGTCTGACAACGATCTGTTTTGGTTCAGGCAAAGGAACGCTGTGCGATGAAAACAAGCGAAACACTCGATGTGCAGGGTCACTGACAATTCAGCTCTGCGACGTGGCCGGCCGCGTGATCCAGCGCCAGGCTGCGCCCAACCACATTGTACTGAGCGGCAGTGACTTAGTGGCGCGCATGTTTGTGCTGGGCGACTTGAAGCCGATCTCCCATCTAGCGGTTGGCAGGGGGGACACAGGCGGTGGCGGCAACCGACACAAAATTAGGGGCGGAAGTGGCGCGTGTTGCGATCAAGCCGCTTCAGCTCGACCGCAACCTGCTGGAGATCAGCACGGAAGATGGCAAGGACAAGCGCAAGAAAGTGATCATCCACGCTGAGCTGGGCTTTGCGCAGGGCAACGAGACCCTGACCGAGGCAGCGCTCTTCAACCAGAACGGGATCCTGTACAACCGCATTGTCTTTGCGCCGGTGCAGAAGACGCAGGATTTCGTTCTGACGCTCATCTGGGAAATCACCTTCTAGGGGGGATCCTATGGCTTACGTTTCGAGCTTGACGCCGGATGTCACGGACAAGAAACCGGGCGACCCGATCCGCTGTGCGGACTGGAATGCCCTGGCCACAGAAGTGGTCAATCTGGGCGAGAGCAAACTGGATCGCGAGGACAATTCCCTGCAGGGTGATTTGAATGTGCCGGGCCAGCTGGCTGTCGGCAGTGCGACGACGCTGCGCCAGGATTTGACAGTGGCCGGGCCGGCCCGGCTGCAGGGAGAGCTGTCCGTGAGCGGCAACGGCGCAATTGGCGGCTCGCTGCATGTACGGGGCGAGGTAACGGTGGACGGGGCGGTGCGTGCGCCGGTCTTCCTCGCGACCAGCCGCATGATCCAGCGCATGTACCCCGCCAAGCCCCTGATCTACGAGGATATCTTCGAGGCATTCAACAAAGGCGTGATCGCCAAACTGGGCACCCCCCGGCTGGAGGATGACTGGAACGTCCGCCACACTGCAGCCAACCCCTACCGGCTGCGCCCGCTGCTGCAACTGGGATCGCAGAACGACAGCGACGGCAACGGCGCGGTGGTGACCGTGCCGGAAGGGTACGACACCCTGTGGCTGCGGCTCCACGGCGGCGGCGGGACAGTGGGGCTGAAAGCCTACTATCTCGACGGCGCCGGCGAAGCCCTGGGCCATTGGTCGGGGGGGGCGACGCCCCTACCAGGTCGGCCCGGATGGCTCGCTGCCCGACAACACCGGCGCGAAGGAGAGTTACGACCATCAATGGCTGGCCATCCCCGTGGGGCGCGCCGGCAAGGTGGCGCTGATCTCGCAGCAGAGCGAGGGATACGTCTGGTATTCGGGCGTGGCCTTCAGCCGCAACCCCTGGGCGCACGCGGCC
>CAIRNL010000148.1 GCA_903879975.1 uncultured Chloroflexota bacterium
ATCGTCGACCGCGGCGCCGAGATGGGGATTCCGCCAGCCATGCTGCAGCCGGCTGAGGAAGCGCTGGCGCACGCGCAAGAGCTGCAGGCTGCGTACAACGGCGCAGGCGACGGGCGGCTCGACATTGGGTTGGCCATCGGCGTGATCTGGGGGATGAGTGAGGAGGGACTGCGCGCTGTGCGCCGTGTTGCCGACGCAACCGGCATGATGATCACCATGCACGTGAACGAATCGCCCTACGATAACATCTTTGCGCAGGAGCAATGGGGAATGAACACGATTCCCATGTTGGAGCGGACAGACGTGTTGGGAACTGATTTCAACGCAGTGCACTGCGTTCACATGACAGAGGAGGACATTGCCCTCTTCGTCAAGCACGATGTATCCGTTGCGTACTGTGCCGTCAGCAACATGTACCTGGGCTCTGGTATCCCGCCCATCACACGTCTGGCTGCTGCCGGGTTGCGTGTTGGCATCGCCGCCGACGGGTCTGGCAGCAACAATTGCCAGGACATGCTGGAAACGCTGAAATTCAGCGCTCTGCTGCAGAAGGTCGGCCAGATGAATGCAGGCAGCGTGCTGGCCCAGCAGGCCCTGGACTGGGCCACGCGGGAGGGAGCGCGGGCGTTGCGTCTCAGCACCCAGTTGGGTACTCTCGCACCCGGCATGAAAGCTGACTTTTTCCTACTCAACCCGTTCACCCCCAAAGCCATTCCCGTTCATGATCCAGTGGCGACACTCGTCTATTCGGCTGGGCAGGCAAATGTTGAGACAGTTGTCGTGGATGGCAAGGTGCTCATGCAGGACGGTCTCTTCACCCATGTGGACGAGGCGGCACTGCTCCACGAGACACAGCGTGCGGCGCAGCATCTGGCCAAACGTGCCGGCACCGAACAATTGTTGGCAGGACGCGCGTCCTGGCGCCCGGTGTAAGGAGTGGAATTTTGGGTCAAGGTGCCATGACAAGCTGTTCGACCCTGTGGTAAAATCACCAAACAGGATCCTTGTGCAGTACCTACCGATGTTCGCCGTCGACACTGAACTTGTGAGACAATGCCGGGCATGAATCGACGCCAATTGGCCTTCATTGTCACGCTGAATGCCGTGATCAGCTTGGTGATCGCGCTCGCAGTCGTGTGGGTGGTCGAGCTGCGGCGCCCCGACCCGGAGGCGTTGACCGCGCTGGCGACGCCGATGGCTGTGCCGGCGATTGCCCCTACCTTCACAGCGACGCCGGCCGTTGCAGCGCAGCCGGTCGATGAACCCACGACGCCTACAGCTGCGCCAGCCGGCGAGGACAACATCTACATCGTCCAGGTCGGCGACAGCCTGCTCGGCATCGCAACACGGGTCGGCGTCAGCATGCAGGCGATTATGGAGGCCAATGACCTCAGCAACCCGGACTTTATTTTCAGCGGCCAGCGTCTGACGATCCCGAGCGGGGAGCCCCAACCGACGGCGGCGCCGGCTGTATCCGCAACGCCGGCGATCGCTCAACCGGTTGGTACGGGGCTACGGATTGCGTCCTTTATCGGCAGCGGCACGCTCAATAGCGAAGCCGTGCAGGTCTCCAACGATAGCGACCTGGCCGTGAATCTGCAGGGATGGCGTCTGGCCAAGGAAGGCGGCCAGACGTACACCTTTGGCAGTGTCTCGCTCTTTCCCGGCGGCGGCGTCGTACTCTACACAGGAGCGGGCAACGACACGAGCGCGGCGATATATTGGAACCAGGCAGCGCCCATCTGGGCGCCGGGCAACATGGCGCAGCTAGTCAACCCACAGGGCGAGACGATCTCGCAGCTGAGTGTGCCGTGACCAGAGATGCAGCGCCTGCCACATAAGAACACAGCGCGCAAAGGATTTAACGATGAGCGAAGAAAATTCGAGCCGAAAGCCGCGACGTGGGCGACGACGATTTTTCCGCCCCAAGAAGGAGGACGCGCAGCCGTCACAGCCGGCAGCGCAACCGCATCGGCCACAGGAAGCCAAACCGGCCGGTAATCCGGGGCGCCAGCGCAAAGCGCGCCGCCGGGCCAAATCGCGCCAGCGCAGCGATGACCCACGTGCGCAGCAGATGGCCACTGAGACGGATGTGGAGTACGTCGCCCCGGCCAAGGTGTTTATCTACACCCACAGCGCGCATCCGGAAATGCGCGACACCTACGAGTTCCGCCCGGACCACTTTTCGAATGTCGGCCGGCGCCTTGACGACTACCAGATTAACCTGACATCGCTCTTTTACGCCGACAAGGCTGGGCAGGACGAGTTACCGATCATGAAAACTATGCCCAAGCCGGAGTTCAACTGGTCGGACTGGGAAGAAGAATCGAAAGAAGAAAAAGAATGAGTGCAGAGATACAGGCGCCGCTCGTTGTCATTCGTGCGCTCGGCGACCATGTTGGCCAGGAGGTGACGCTCCAGGGCTGGTGCTATGCCAAGACGGGCAAGGGGAAACTGGTCTTTCTCCAGGTACGCGATGGGACGGGCATCTGCCAGGCTGTGGTCTTCCGCGGCAATGTCAGCGACGATGATTTCGAAATTGCCAAGGCGATTACACAGGAATCGAGCGTGGTTGTGCGCGGCATTGTGAAAGCCGAGCCGCGTGCGCCAGGGCTGCCGGGTGGCTACGAACTCGACGTGCGGGGCGTCGACACCACGGGCATCTCCGATCCCTACCCGATCCAGCCGAAAGAGCATGGCATCGAGTTCCTCATGCAGCACCGTCATCTGTGGCTGCGCTCGACGCGGCAATGGGCGGCCATGCGGGTGCGTGCCGTCATCGTGCGATCGATCCGTGACTGGCTCGACGATCATGGCTATCTCAACGTCGATACCCCCATCATCACGCCGGCTGCAGCCGAAGGCACGACCACGCTCTTCGAGATCGACTATCACGGCGAGCCAGCCTATCTGGCACAGACGGGGCAGCTTTACAACGAAGCCAACATCTTTGCCTTTGGCAAGGTTTACTGCTTTGGCCCGACCTTTCGCGCCGAGAAGAGCAAGACGCGCCGCCATTTACAGGAATTCTGGATGGTGGAACCGGAGATCGCCTTCTGCGACCTGGCGCAGTTGATGGAGGTCGAGGAGCAGTTCGTCAGTTACATCGTGCAGCGCTGCCTGGCCGAGTGTGCACCGGAACTGTCCGCGCTCGAACGGGACACGTCGTTCCTGCAGCGCGTGGTCCCGCCCTTTCCCCGCATCCACTACGACGAGGCCGTGCAGATGATCAATGCAGCCGCCGCGCGCGGCGAGTTGGTGCCCGGCTACCCGGACCCCGTGCCGGCCATCGAGTGGGGCGACGATTTCGGCAGCCCTCACGAAACCTATATTGCCGCCCAGTTCGAGAAGCCCGTCTTCGTCCACCACTACCCGACGCAGGTCAAGGCCTTCTACATGGAGCCTGAGCCAGGCCGGCCTGAGGTCTGCCGCAGCGTCGATCTGCTGGCGCCCGAGGGCTATGGGGAGATCACGGGCGGCAGTGAGCGCATGAGTGATGCGTCCAAGCTGATTGCTGCCATCGAGCATCACAATCTCCCCATAGCGCCCTACGAGTGGTACATCGATCTGCGCCGCTATGGGTCAGTGGTGCACAGCGGCTTTGGGCTGGGCGTAGAACGTACGGTCGCCTGGGTCTGTGGACTCGATCATGTGCGCGAGACCATCGCCTTCCCGCGCATGTTGACCACGATGCGCCCGTAGCA
>CAIRNL010000149.1 GCA_903879975.1 uncultured Chloroflexota bacterium
CGGTATTGGGTTCTACCGCACCGCCTTTTACCTGCCCAGCTTGGTACCGGCTGTGGTCACGACACTGCTGTGGATGCTGATCCTCGACCCGCGCGCCGGCCTGGCCAATGCGGCGCTGCAGGCATTGGGGCTGCCAAAGTTGGGTTGGATGTACAGTGCGGCGTGGGCGAAACCCTCGCTGATCATCATTTCCCTGTGGGTGGGAGTCGGCCAACCGATGCTCATTTTTCTGGCCGGCCTGAAGGATGTGCCGCAGTCGCTGCTCGAAGCAGCCACCATCGACGGCGCCAATCGTTGGCAGCGTTACTGGCGCGTGATCATCCCGCTGTTGACGCCCACCCTCTTTTTCAACCTGATCATCACGCTGATCGCGTCGTTCCAGGTTTTCACCACGGCTTTCGTCGCCACAGCGACCGCCAGCGGCGCAACGCCAGCCGGCCCTTTCAATTCAATGCTCGTCTACATGGTTCATCTCTACCGGCAGGGCTTCCGATACTCGGCCATGGGCTACGCCTCGGCCATGGCGGTGGTGCTCTTCATTGTGCTGGTTTTATTGACACTGCTCGTCGTGCGCAGTTCGCGGACGTGGGTACACTACGAAGGTGCGCCGCCGCGCTAGGTGGGGCAAGTGGCAAGGAACAACGCCGGCGTGCGGCGTGTCATGATCCAGCGCATCGCACCTGCGATCGGCGCGACTCCACGTCAAAGTCATTGTTTGCTCATCGATAGCAAGGGACAGTGGGCATGAACAGGTCGAAGATTTTCAGTGGGGCTATCCTCCACATCATGTTGATCGGGGTCTCCCTGCTCTTTCTCATCCCGCTGTGGTGGCTCTTCATCTCGTCACTCAAGCCGGTCAACCAGATTCTGACCATTCCCCCGATCTGGTGGCCACAGCCCCCGCAGTGGGACAACTACGTGGATGCGCTCCTGTCACCGGCCTTCCCGTTTGGGCAGTTGATGTTCAACACGCTTTTCTACTGTGTGCTCTCCACCATCGGCACGGTGCTCTCATCGTCGGTGGTGGCCTATGCCTTTGCTCGCATGCGTTTTGTGGGTCGCGATCTGCTCTTCGGCATCACGCTAGCCACCCTGCTGCTGCCCGGGGTCGTCACCCTCATCCCAACCTATGTGCTCTTCCAGCGCATGGGTCTGGTCGGCACCTATGCGCCGCTCATCGTGCCCTATTTTTTCGGCAGCGCGTTCAACATCTTCTTGCTGCGCCAGTTCATGCTCACCATTCCCCTGGAGTTGAGCGATGCCGCTACCGTGGACGGCGCCGGTGATTTTCGCATCCTGTGGCGCATTATGTTGCCACTGGTCAAACCCGCCATTCTGGTCGTCGCCATCTTCAACTTCATCTATGCCTGGAACGACTTCCTTGGACCGCTACTCTATCTGGATGATGCGTCCAAATACCCCTTCTCCATTGGTCTCTATGCCTTCCGCACGCGCTTTGCCCTGCAGTGGGACCTACTCACCGCAGCGGCTCTGGCCATCACTGCGCCACTGATTGCAGCCTTCTTCCTCCTGCAGCGCTATTTTATTGAAGGTGTGACGCTGACCGGTGTGAAAGGCTGATCCCCAGCGACATGATAAAAACAGACCAGGTTTTTTGGGGAAACCTGGTCTGTGAAGTTTGTTGAGCGAGACCTTGTTTGAGAGGAAGCTCAGCCCCAATCGCGCAGGGCCTCTCCTCAGCGTATCACCGGGCGATTACGGCACCGTCACGGACGGCAGGTAGAGTGCATGGTTGAACAGTACGCGATCTTCGACGACCCACGACGTATTCTCTAGTGCTGCCAGAATGGATCGTCCCCCGAAGGTGATGTCGCTCTGCGTCGGGAGCGTCTGCTCGAAGACCAACGGGCTGGTTCCAAGACCAGCCGCTTTGAACTCAATCTGGGCCAGAGCCAGGCGTCCTACAGCAGACCTGGCCAGACCGCCCGCAGCAAAAGCAATCTGGCCGGCCTGATTGTCGAACAGATTCTGGAGATCGAACGGGAACACCTCGTCGTTCCCCGTAACGGCAATCACCTGCAGCACGGCAGGATCGAAGCGCAAGAACGCAGCAGCGCCATCCACAGAGCTGCTGCTATCAATCAGCAGCGTAGCCGTGAAGTGCTCTCCCAGCCCAATCGAACCGGCAGGACGGTCGATTGTCAGGCGGGCAAGTGGTTCGGAGGTAGAGGGCGGCGCCACCAACGTCTGAGTCTGAGTAGTGCCGTTCCCCGCGCCATAGTTAGCGCGCAGAATGGAGAAGTCGAGCAAGGTGATACAGCCATCACCGTTGAAATCGGCGCGCCTGTCGAAGCCGGCATCGATGGTACAGGTATTGAAGGCTGTCGCCAACATCGAGAAATCGACCAGTGACACATAACCATCGCCGTTACTGTCGCCCCCGCGCAGCGTGCCAAAACCGACGCTGTTCACCCCAGCAGCTACAGTGACCGATATGCTGCTGGGCAGCATCAGGTCGGCCCGCACGGTCGCAGTGTACACTCCCGGCACCAGGCCGGTGCGGGTGAAGATGCCGGAGTTATCCGGCGTCACCTGGTACTGCAGGGTTGCCCCATCTGCCAGGCGCTGCAGGGTCAACGTCAGCGGGATGCGCCAGCTTGGATCAGGTGCTGCGGGCCGTCCTGGCGGGATGACACGGCCGACAAGGACGTTATCGATCGCGCGGACGACAGCATTCTGGCGTGCGCCCAGGATCGAAGAGCCGGCAAAGGTGATGTCACTCAGACGCGGATTGGCAGTTGCAAAGGTCACCAGTGTGCCGGGCGACTCTTGCACAGCTGTGAACTCGACCGTGGCCAGCACGAAATCGGTGTTGGGGAAAGGGCTACTGAGCGCGCTGGCGGCAAAGTTGAGCTGGCCCAGCGTATTGTCAACAGTATTGAACAGAACCAAGGGCAGCGCACTTCCGCTGGCCACTGAAGCGACCTGAAGCCGCGCAGGATCGAAGTCGATGTAGGCGCTGGCGCCGTCGACGGACTGACGCGTGCGCACGTGGATGGCCATGCTGAAGCGCTGGGAGATGCCAACCGTGGTGGAGACGGGTGCCAATGCGAGAATCGCGGTGTCCGGTGTGGCTGTGGCGGTAGCCGTGGGTGCAGGGGTGGAGGTAGCCGTGGGTGCAAGGGTGGGCGGTGCGATCGAGATGAATTCAGCGCGCAGCACTAGGTTCTGAGCGGACAAGCTGCCACTATCGCCGCTTCCTTGCACAGTGGGCGCAGCCTGCTTGCGCTCAACGCTGCTCGCTGCAGTGTAGGTATAGCGCGCCACCTCGATGAAATAGTTCGCTCCGGCACTCGCATTCAATGTAAGGTATGACTGGAGTCCCACGAAGTCATCGTTGCAGACCACAGGCGTCAATGCGCCGCGCGCGCCAGAAAAGACAGCCAGCACGGTGTCGTAGTCGCTGCCCTCGGTTGTGAGGGTCAGAATCCCATTGGCCGGAGCCGTGAAGCGATACCAGACTGTGGAAGCACCCCTGTTACCCGTACAGGGCAACCTCGGGTCATCGGAAGCCAACGTCGCACTTGCTGTGTTCATGCGGTGTTCGAACGGCGACACAGCGATGGCAATGGCCTGGCTGATTTCGTCATTTGTCGGCGCAGGCGGTGTTGGTGTTGCCGTATTCGTGGGGCGTGGCGTGGCAGTGGGCGTGGCAGTGGGCGGCGTACCGGTCACGGTCGGCGTCGGTGTGGGCAGCGGGCCGAACTCGGCATAGAGCAGGCGGTTCGGCGAGCCTGAGCCTGAATCTCCGACGACATTCGAGGTCGACGTGCTCAGCAGCGTGCTGGCAATTGTTGCCGGGCTTGCGTTGGGTGCCGCCTGCAAATAGAGGGCAGCAACACCCGCTACATGGGGCGCGGCCATGGAGGTACCGGAGAGAGTGCCGGTAGCAGTATCGCTGGTAGAATAGGCCGACAGAATGCGGACACCAGGAGCGAAGATATCCAGACAGGCGCCGTAATTGGAGAACGAGGCGCGTGCATCAGTATCACTGGTGGCGCCTACCGTGATTGCCAGTGGCTCACGCGCTGGCGAAGAATTGCAGGCATCCGCCGTCTCATTTCCTGCAGCGACCACGTGCACAACCCCCGCCGCCACCGAGTTTCGGAGAGCGCTGTCGAGTGAGGTGGAAGCGCCCCCCCCCAGGCTCATATTGGCGACAGCTGGCTTGATGGCATTCGCCGTCACCCAGTCGACGCCGGCGATCACCCCAGAGGTATAGCCGCTGCCGCCGCAGTCGAGCACGCGCACGGCGTGCAGCGTCACCTGCTTGGCCACGCCATAGGTTGCGCCGCCGATCGTGCCGGCCACATGCGTACCATGGCCATTACAGTCGTC
>CAIRNL010000150.1 GCA_903879975.1 uncultured Chloroflexota bacterium
CCCCGAACCCTGGGTGGGCAGAGTCGGATATGCGCGTTGTCTGGCAGGCGGTGCAGGAGACTGTACGCCAGACATTGTCGCGCGCCGGTGTTTCCCCTGACACAGTGCTGGCCTTGGGCGTCACTGGGCAGGGCGACGGCACCTGGCTTGTCGACCGCGCGGGCGAACCGGTGCGGCCCGCCATTCTCTGGTCGGATGGGCGCACTGCGCAGAGCGTCACTGCGCTTTGGCAGGCAGGTATTGGCCGGAAGCTCTTCGCAATGACCGGCACCGCGCTCAACACGTGCAATCAAGCCATGCATCTGCGCTGGCTCCAGGAGCACGAACCCGATACCTTGGAGCGCAGCACAGCTGTGCTGCGCTCCAAGGATTGGATCTTTCGCTGCCTGACCGGTGTGACGAGCACCGACACGACCGATGCCTCCCATACTTATTTCGCAGTGGGCACCCAGGCATATGACGAACGTATCTTCGGCTTGCTGGGGATTGAGGGATGGCGTTCCCGCATTCCAGTTGCGCCGCGCCCAGCTGAACTGCGCGCGCCCGTGCTCGATCCTGTGGCGCGCAAACTCGGCCTGGCGCCTGGCACGCCCGTTGTTGGCGGCCCCTTCGATGTAGCGGCCTCGGCACTCGGTGCAGGCGCTGCGTTTCCGGGCGACGCATGTTCTGTGCTTGGCACTGCCGGTGTCCATCAGGTCATGGTGGATAGCCCTGTGTTGGAGCCGGCCGACATTGGCTACAACATGTGTCACGCGCCGCCTGGCGTGCTGATCCGCCTGCTGCCGACCATGACCAGCACGCAGAACTTGCAGTGGTTTGCCCGCGAGTTTTTTGCGCCAGAGTGGGGTGCTGCGCAACAGAGCGGTGCCAACCTATGGGATATCCTGGAAGCACGCGCTGCCCGAGAACCGCTCGGCGCGCGCGGTGTTCTCTATCATCCCTACCTGGATCCGGCAGGTGAGCGCGCGCCCTTCATCAACTCCGCTGCACGCGCCCAGTTCAGCGGGATCAGCGCCGGCCACACGCGCGACACGCTTCTGCGCGCCGTCTACGAAGGTGTTGCACTTTCGGTGCTGGATTGCTACGAAACGATGGGCGTGCCGATTTCGTCGCTGCGTCTGGCCGGCGGCGGCGCCCGCAGCCCGCTATGGGCGCAAATGCTGGCGGACGCGCTGGCTGCTCCTGTCATTGTCGCTGAGGGAACCGAATACGGCGCACGCGGGGCAGTGATCAATGCCGGCGTGGCCGTCGGCCTGTTCGGTTCCTACGCTGAGGCCGTCGAGTGCATGGTCCGCCCGGCACGCATCTTTGAGCCGTCAGCCGACAACAGGGTGCGCTACAAAGCGCTGCTGGATATTTACAGTGTCGAACGGCGCGCCATGATGGATGTGTGGGCACTGCGCCAGTCTGTGCTTGCGCCATAGGCAGCGCTTGAAATGGAACGATCCATGTTGAATTCTCTGCGTGTCGCCGTCATCGGCGACAATTTTGTGGGAACCGAACTGTTTGTCGATGCGCTGCAGCGTTATCTGGAACCTGCGTCTGGTATGTTGCATGTGAATGCCATGAGCGTGCCGTGGCCGGATGTGCCGCTTGCTACCAGTGATGAGGTCAAAGAGTTTCTGGGTGACCCGGCTGTGATCGCTCGCCTGGCGCAGGACGCGGATGTGCTGTTGACCCATGTTGCGCCCGTGACCCAGGCGCTCTTTGACGCTGCACCGGCACTGCGTATCGTCGGCTGTTGCCGGGGCGGGCCGGTCAATGTCAATGTTGCGGCAGCTACCGCGCGCGGGATTCCGGTCGTCAATGCACCCGCACGCAATTCGCAGGCGGTCGTCGAGTTCACTGTGGGTTTGATCCTGGCCGAGTGCCGCGGCATTGCTCGCGCCCACGCCGCGCTGAGCCGGGGCGAGTGGATGGGCGATCTCTATCGCTATGACCGCACCGGCCGCGAA
>CAIRNL010000151.1 GCA_903879975.1 uncultured Chloroflexota bacterium
GAACTTTGCGTTGCCGGAAGACGACTTCGTGATGGAATCGGTCAGCTTCAAGGCGCTGCGCATCAGCAGTGAAGAGACGAGCAGCTAGGCGCTGTCATGGCTGATTTCCAAGCAACGCCTGAAGATTTGCTGGCGGGTGCCAGCGTCACATTCGAGATAGTGGTGCCAGGTGACTTGCTGCAGCGCAGCGCCGGCGATCTGACTGTGCAGTTACGTCCAGTGACGATCGGGGCATTTCAGCTGATCATGAAAGCGGCGCGCCAGGATGATGGGTTGATCCCGCTGCTGCTGATCAAAGAGTCGCTGGTGCAGCCGACGTTGTCGTTGGAACAGATCAAGCAACTGCCGTTGGGGCTAGTCAACTTCCTGATCGCACACATTCGTGAGATCAGCGGGCTCAGTGAAAAAAAAAGCAATTGAACCTGGCAACATCAGCACCGCTCATTCAGGCGAGCTACCGACTGGCGCGTGCCTTTGGCTGGACGCCGCAAGAGGTGCAGGCGCTGACCATGGCCCAGATCGCGATCTACCTCGAGTTATTGGATCAAGAAACGAATGGTTGATTCACAGGTACGTGCAGCACTGATCAAGCTAGGCGCCGGCGTGCGCGCAGACTTCCATCCTATGCTGGCAGGCTGGCAGAGTGACTGGCTGTCGCCTGCGTCTGTGAGCCAGAGCCACTGGCTGGCCACGGATCGTCTAGCGGCAGCGTTGGGGCAAGTGCAAGAACCGTTCGACAGCCTGCTTGACCTACAACGCTTTCTCACCGCAGGTTTTTTGCCTGGTGCGGATACGCCACGTGAAGAGCCGGCAATCGCTGCGGGGGCGGATCGCGCGGGCGCAGCCTCTGCGCCCATGGCAGCAGCACGTGCGGCAGATGCTGCACAGCCCGCGCCACCCGCAGCCGTAGACCAGGTGGCGCGCCCAGTGCCCGCTCGCCTGGACAGCCGGCGCAGCGTCCCTGCAGCGGCCGTGCACTCTTCCCCGGCGGCGCCCCAACAATCGCCCACGACAGGGCAAGCGGCTGCGCCCCTGGCAGGAGCGGCTGCGCCATCGCCCGGCCGGCAGGCGGTAGTGGCGGCCCCGTTGGGCACAAGGCAGCGTAGTGGGCTGCACGAGCCGGCCCAGCAAGGGTCGCCCGGCAGTGCGTCGCTGGCGGAGGCGGCTGAGGCAGACGTTGCTGGCGAGCCATCCTTCTGGGCAGCGCCCCCCCGCGTGGGTGGTCTGCGCGATCTGGCACAGCGCTTGTCGACCGATGCCCGTCCCTCTGCGGCATGGGACGAGCCCACTGCGGCGCCGACCCGCGATCTGTGGCCGGCAGTCGCGTCGAATGTGCCGATGCAGCCCGTGGAGGAGCCGGCGACAGTGGTGAGCGGCGGCGGGGCGGTCCTACCGGCGGAGGGTGCCATGAGCCTGCCGGCAGGGTCAGGCAGGGAAGGTACTGCCGCTGCGTTGTCGCCCGTCGCGCTGCCGGCCAGCACAGCACCGGCATCGTACGCACCACACGGTCAGAGCGGACAGGCCGCTGTGCCGGCGCCGAATGCGGCGATCCCACCGGTCTACACAACGCACCCCCAGGTGGACGACTTGATGGAGGCGCTTGCGCGTGAGATCACGCGTGAGTATCACCGATACTACGGAGCATAGAGAGAGATGGCAATTGAATTGGGCGGTGTGCAGTTTCCACGGGTGCATCGCATTGTCACCCTGGAGCAGGCAGCTTTTGTCTACCACCGCATCCCAGGTCAGGCAGGCAATCTGGTACAGAACCTGGGGCGCGACTCAGTGCGCCTGCAGATTGAAGGC
>CAIRNL010000152.1 GCA_903879975.1 uncultured Chloroflexota bacterium
GCATGGAAAACGTGGACACCGACCAGATCATTCCAGCCAAGTATCTGACAGCCGTGACCAAGGAAGGGATGGGGCAGGGCCTCTTCTCGTGGATTCGCTACAACCCTGACGGTTCACCCAAGTCAGACTTTGTGCTCAACCGGCCTGAGCACCAGGGCGCCGAGATTCTCATCGCTGGACGTAACTTTGGCAGCGGGTCAAGTCGCGAACATGCGGTATGGGCGCTGACCGACTACGGCTTCCGCTGTGTGATTTCGCCTGGTTTTGCCGATATTTTCTACAATAACAGCCTCAAGAACGGCCTGCTGCCCGTTACACTGCCCGAAGATGTGGTGAACATGCTGTGGGACCTCGTCGAAGAAGATCCGGAGACGACGATCTTCGTGGACCTCAAGAGCCAGATGGTGACGCTCCCCGACGGCCAACAGCACAGCTTTGCCATCGACCCGTTCCGCAAGATCTGCTTGTTGGAAGGTCTCGATGATCTGGGGTATATTGGCTCCAAAGAAGCAGCAATTGAGGCGTTCGAGGCTGCATCTCCCTATTGAAATGACGCAAACACCATGATCCGGGTGCCTTGTTTGTGTGTACCGCTCCTAGATAGGGCACATGCTGAGGTACAAGGTCATCGATCGGGCCGACCGCACTCTGCCGGCTGGATCGGTGACCTTGCCCTGCGTCCAGTCACCGCCAGCATGTGCAACACCGGTACCGGTGCACTACGGGTTGATCTCCATCTTCGCCGGTCTGCGAACCGGCCAGTTCTCCAATCTGGAACGATAGGTAAGGATCGATCGTGAGCACAAGCAAGTTAATGAAAGCGGTTTCAGCCGGGATCGCAGCAATGTTGCTCGGTGGCTGCGCACTGATGCCAGCAACACGCAGCGAGCAAAGCGCTGCTGAGCCGACACCGACGCCCATTCCCACCGCCCAGATCGCCGTCAAGCCAACCTACACCGTACAACGAGGCGATGTGGTCAAAACAGCAACTTTCTCCGGACGAATTTCGCCAGAACAGGAAGAGGCGCTCTATTTTCGCACCGATGGTCGTATCCGTTCAGTCTATTTCAAACGCAACGAAATGGTCAAGCAAGGTGACGTCATTGCCGAGTACGAGATCGACGCACTGGAGCGCGAGTTGACTGCCGCTGAACTCGAACTGGAGCGTGCCCAGGTTACGCTGGATGAAGCGCTGCGCAATCAGGAGCTCGACCAACGTGCCGCCCAGGCAAGACTAGAACGCGCACAGATCACGCTGGTGGGTGTGGACTCCAATCCAGATAGCACGCGAGCCGAGGTCGCTGCGATGCAAAAGGATGTAGAACTGGCGCAGATCGAGCTGGACCGCCTCAGCGCTGGCGTCAGCCCGCTCCTGCAAAATGACCTGACGCGGGCACAGTACGCGGTCGAAAAATTGAAACAGGAAATTACCGAAGCACAGATCATTGCACCCTTTGACGGTATCCTGCTCTCGCTCTCGCTCGTCCCCGGTCAGGCTGTCGCCGGGTATGCGTCGGTCGCCTCGGTGGCGGATGACAGCACCATGGAGATCTCTGCCGACCTGCTCAGCAACCAACTCGAGCTGTTGGCCGAAGGAATACCGGTGACCTTTGTCCTGTCGGCACGGCCAGGACAGACACTGCACGGCACGATCCGTCGCCTCCCTTACCCTTACGGGACAGGTGGCAGTGGGCAGACCATCGAAGAAAAAGACAAAAGCACGCGTATCGTGATCGAGGAGCCAGCAGATGTGGGCGGCTATGCGCTGGGCGATCTCGTGCGCGTCACAGCAGAGGTCGAACGAGCAGAAAACGTACTGTGGCTGCCGCCGCAGGCAATCCGCAATTTCAATGGCCGCCTCTTCGCTGTCGTACAGGACGGCGATGTCCAGCGGCGAGTCGACGTGCGCATCGGCGTGGAAGCCGAGGATCGCGTCGAAATCCTCGAAGGCATCGAAGAAGGTCAGACCATCGTCGGCCCGTAGGGCTGCAGCGCAGGAATCCAAACGTTCATGAATTTTTTTGCACGCAGTTGGGCAACCTTTCTCATTGCAGTGCGCCGCCTGTTTGCACAACGTTGGTTGGCGCTGGCCATTGCGCTCGGGCTGATCACGGCCATTGCCATGATCATGAGCATCCCACTCTACTCCGATGCCGTCTACTTCCGCGTACTCCAAGAAGAGTTGCAGAAGGCCGGCCAGGCAGTCAAGGGCGACAGCAGGTCTTTTGCCTTTCTCTGGCGCAATATCGGCTCCATCTACGGGGTCAAGGAGTGGGACGAGGTACAACCCGTCGACGAATACCTGTCCGGGCCAGCTGCCGCACAACTCGGCCTGCCCATCAAGAAGATTATCCGTTACGCCAAGACCGATACATTCCGCCTCTTTCCAGCCGGCTCCAGCCAAACCTATGCCAACGCACAGGAACCGTTGGAGTGGGTGAGTTTCGGTGCCATCGAAGAGTTTCCTGAGCATGCAATCTGGATAGAGGGGGCGGCACCCGCACCTGCCACTGCCGACCCCGCCGATCCTATTGAGGTGGCAGTCAGCAACGTGCTGGCCGAAATATTGGGCATCCAGGTGGGCGAAGAGTTCACAACGTTCCGCACCTTTGAGACAGAGAGCGGCAGCCAACGCACGGTCCAACTGCCTGTGCGCGTCAGTGGCATCTGGGAGCCTATCGATGAAAATGAAGACTTCTGGTTCTACCGGCCGCGTGCGTTTGACGAACAATTGTTGATCCCGCCAGCAACTTTTGAGGGACGCATTGCCTCTTTGCTCGAAGACGAAGTGGCACTGATCACGTGGTACTGGGTTGTAGACGGCTCAGATGTGAATGCGAGCGACGTGCCGCTGACTATGGCGCGTATTGA
>CAIRNL010000153.1 GCA_903879975.1 uncultured Chloroflexota bacterium
CGACATCGACCCGGCCAATCTACAATTCTATTTTCGCGAGATGGCTGGCTACCTGCATGCCTGCAGCTACCCCGGCTGCACCCACGACCACGAGCCGGGGTGCGCAGTGCGGGCTGCGGTGGAGAGCAACGCCATCGATGCAGAGCGATATGATAGTTATTTACGGTTATTGCAGGGAGAAGAATGAGCCAGGAAAAACAATTGCCGATGAGTGATTGCTGATTGTCCATGGGCGGGGTTATGACGAACTTTCTCGCTGGACTGAACGAACCACAACGCAAAGCTGTCTCAACGGTCAAGGGGCCGGTGCTGGTGCTGGCCGGGCCGGGATCGGGCAAGACGCGTGTGCTGACACGACGCATCGCCTATCTCATCGACGAGGCTAACATTGCGCCATGGAATATCCTGGCCGTCACTTTTACCAACAAAGCGGCTGGCGAAATGCGCGAGCGCGTGGCACACATTTTCGAGGAGAAGTTCGGTCCGCCGCCACCCGGCCAGCCGCCGCGCCTGCACGGGCTCACCATCGGCACGTTCCACAGCCTCTGCGCCCGTATCCTGCGCATGGAAACAGCCGCCATCAGCTATCAGCCCAACTGGACCATCTACGACAGCGGCGACCAGGTGGCGCTGATACGCGCCATCCTACGCGAGCAGAATCTAGACGAAAAGCGCTTTGCGCCCAAGGCCATCCACGCGCATATCAGCAACTGCAAGAATGACCTGGTGACACCCGACACATACCAGGCCCACTCCTACTTCGAGGAAATCGCCGGCCGCGTCTATCGTAGTTACCAGCAGGCGCTCCAGGCCAACAACGCAATGGATTTCGATGACCTGCTCCTGCGCACAGTGCTGCTGCTGCGCGACACCATCGAGGTACGCGTCAAATATCAGCGCAAGTGGACGTACCTGCTCGTCGACGAGTTCCAGGACACGAACACGGCGCAATACGAGATGCTGCGCCTGCTGGCGACGGAGCCGGAGAACAACCGTAACCTCTTCGTCGTAGGCGACGAAGATCAGTCCATCTACCGTTTCCGCGGCGCGGACTATCGCAACGTGCAGCTCTTCCGCCGCGACTATCCCGACCACGTGTTGGTTCTGCTGGAACAAAATTACCGCAGCACACAGACAATCCTCGACGTGGCCAACTCGCTGATTGTGCAGAACCGCAACCGCACGCCCAAGCAACTGCACACCGACAACGGGCAGGGTGTGCCAGTCATGGTCTATGAGGCCTACAACGAGGTCGAGGAGGCTGCGTTCGTAGCCGACGAGATTGAAAAGATGATCGCCACGCGCACGTCGCAACCTGGCGACTTTGCTGTGACCTATCGCACCAATGCGCAGAGCCGAGCGCTGGAAGAGGCTTTTGTCATGCGCGGCATCCGTTATAAGCTGGTCGGCGCCACACGCTTCTACGATCGCAAGGAGGTCAAGGATGCGCTGGCCTACCTGCGTCTCATTCACAACCCGGCCGACAATGTATCGCTGGAGCGCATCATCAACGAGCCGGCGCGCGGCATCGGTCCAAAGACGATCGACGCTTTGCGCATGTGGGCAGCGGAAATCGGTGAGAGTGCCGTCACCGCCCTTTCCATCCTGCACCATGGGACAGGTGCCGTGTCGCAGCGGCTGGGCCGACAGCTGGCGCCTGCTGCGTACAAGGCGCCGTCGCTGGGCACGCGCGCGCAGAACGCCCTGCTCGACTTCGCCGCGCTGCTCGACGAGTGGCTGGAGATGGAACAGCGCAGCCAATACGGCAGCGTGGCCGAACTGCTCGACAGCGTGCTGGCCAAGTCCGGCTACGTACACGTGCTGCGCGACGGCAGCGACGAAGGCGAGGATCGCTTTGCCAACTTGCAGGAATTGCGCAGCGTCGCCGCACAGTACACGGTGGGCATGCCCGGCCTCCAGCCCGAGCAAAGTCCACTCAATCTCTTTCTGGAAGAGGTGAGCCTGGTCAGTGACACCGACGAGTTGGACGACAATGCTGGTGCCGTGACACTCCTGACGCTGCACACCGCCAAGGGGCTGGAGTATCCCGTCGTCTTCATCGTCGGGTTGGAGGAGGGCATCCTGCCGCATAGCCGCAGTCTGGAAAGCGGCGACCCCGAGGATATGGACGAAGAACGGCGCCTGGCCTACGTTGGCATCACGCGCGCCAAGAAGCGCCTCTATCTCATCCACTGCTTCCGGCGCAGCCTGTGGGGCGACAGCAACGTGCAGTCCCCCAGCCGCTTCCTCGACGACATCCCAGCCGAGTTGCTCTCGGGCATGGTCGATCGTCGCGGCCGGCGCGAGGCAAGCTACCAGCGTGCGACGTCGTGGGAGAGCAACGAGCGCAGCGGTGCGAGCGGCAACCGCAGCCAGACTGGCGGCTACTGGACAGGCCGCTCCAAGGCAGCCCCTCCGCAGCAGGGAGGACAGGGCGGAACCGCATCTGGGCAGCAACGGGCAGCGGCAGGGCCACCGAAGAGTTGGTCACCGGGCACACCGCAACAGACGCAGCCCGCGCGCAAGCCTGCCGCCACAACGCCATCTGGCCAAACGACCTTCAAACGCCGCGACAGCGTGCAGCACGCTACCTTCGGCATCGGCACGGTCATTGAGAGCGAGCGCACACGCGATGGCGATGAGCAGGTGACTATCGCCTTTCCTGGCGTAGGGATCAAGAAGCTGCTTGCGTCGTTGGCAAATCTCAAGAAGCTGTAGGAATTCGCCGTGAGCAGCCAGCACCACTACACATCGCCACCCTGGCCGCGCAATCTCAAGACAATTGCCGCCGTGGGCTTCCTGGTGCTGGCTGCACTCGTCTTCTGGCGATTCTTCGAGTTCGTCCAGCTCTTCGTGCTGGCTGCGCTGGCCGCTTTCATCCTTCATCCCATCCTGGCGCTCTTTCATGGGCGCCTGAAGCTGCCACGCGGCGTGGCCGTCTTCATCACTTACCTGCTCTTCGTGCTCATTTCCAGCGCCCTGGCGATCGTTGTCGGCACGCTCGTGCGAGACCAGGTGACGGGTCTGCTCGATAACATCCTGGGCACCGTCCGTGGGCTGAGCCAGTTCACGCAGGAGATGCTGGCCACACTTTCTACGGCCACCGTACAGATCGGCCGTTTCTACCTCCAGGCACCGACTGAGCAGATCAACGGCATGCTCGACCAGTTCTCGGCGTCGTTGGTCAGCCAGGTCGGCGAGTTCATCGGCCAGGGCGGCAGTTGGGTGACGGGCGTGGCCCAGACTGCGATCGCCACGGTAACACGCGGCATCGTGCTCGTCGTGCTCTCCATCTACCTGTTGCTTGACGGGCCGCGCATTTTTGCTTTCTTTGAGCGCACTGCGCAGCAGACAGGCTACGGGGACGATGCCGCCATTCTCATCGACGACTTTCAGTCCATCTGGCACACCTATTTCCGTAGCCAGGTACTGCTTGCCCTCATCATGGGCGTCCTGGTCAGCCTGGCGCTCTTCGCCCTGCGCGTCGACAACCCTGTCGCCATCGGCATTGTGGCCGGCGTCCTAGAACTCGTCCCAGTGCTGGGCCAGTATCTGACCATGGCCGTCACCATTGCCCTGGTGGCCTTCCAGCCAGAGCCGCCGCTGGGCATGCAGACGTGGCTCTATGTCTTGCTGGTAGCAGGCGTGCTCTTCGGCATCCAGCAGATCCAGGGCAACGTCATCCTGCCGCGCGTCCATGGTCGCACACTGGCGCTACATCCTGTGCTGATCCTGCTCGGGGTTCTGATGGGCGCTTCGTTGGTCGGTGTTCTGGGCGCCATCCTTGCCCCACCTATTCTGGCCACGGTGAAGCTCATCGGCACCTACCTCTGGCGCAAGATGCTGGATCTGCCGCCTTTCCCGGCCCAGGACACGGTCGAGACTCGCTCAGAGACGGCAGATGAAATACACGAATCCAGCGTATTCAGGTAAACTATTTTGGGTGTTGCGCCCTATCACTCCTGGAGACAACCATGAAAGTTCATTCGCCTGAAGAAGTTGGGATGTCCTCTGAACGACTCGCTCGCATTGCTGCTGTCATCGAGCAATTTGTCCAAGGCAACCAGCTACCCGGCATCCTCACTCTGGTGCAACGTCGGGGGAAAGTCGTCCACTATGGCCAGCACGGCATGATGGACATCGAAGCGGGCAAACCCATCCAGGAAGATGCGCTCTTTCGCATTTACTCCATGACCAAGCCCATCGTCAGCGTTGCGTTGATGACGCTCTACGAGGCAGGTCGGTTTAGTCTGAACGATCCCGTGTCAAAGTTCGTTCCCGCTTTCGCCAAGACCAAGGTGTACGCCGGCGAATCGCCGTTGGGACTTACCCTGGTCGATCAGAATCCAGCGATGACGCTTCACCATTTGCTGACCCACACCTCTGGCCTGAGCTATGGCTGGTTTTTCGACTCGCCAGTCGAGCAACTCTATCGCAATCTCGTCCCCAAACTCTATCGCAGAGACCAGACCTTGGAAGAAGTGGTGAACCAGCTCGCTGAGTTGCCTTTGCTCTTCCAACCGGGGGCGCAATGGCGTTACAGTTTTGCTACCGACGTGCTCGGATACGTCGTGCAAGTGATTGCCGACATGCCGCTGGCCGATTTCCTCCAAGAGCGCATCTTCAGCCCGTTGGGCATGACGGATACAGCCTTTGTTGTCCCGCCGCAAAATCTTCACAGACTGGCCCAGATCTATAAATCCGAGAGACTCTATGATCCGGTTGCCCTGCAACCGGATGAGGTTGGCCTTCTGCGCGACGTCACTGTGCCCACCCAATGTCCTTCGGGGGGTGGCGGACTGATTTCCTCGCTCGGCGACTATCTAGCCTTCTGCACCTGCCTCATCAACAACGGGCGCTATCCGGGTGGGCAGCTACTCAGCCGCAAGACAGTCGCGTGGATGACTGCCGACCATATCCCGGCTCGGCTGAAACCCCTGAAAATGGGGGCTGAACAGCTCGACTTTGGCTTTGGGCTTGGCTTCAAAGTAGCTACTTCTCTCGGCGAGGCACGATCGCTGACATCTGTCGGCGAGTACGGCTGGGGCGGCGCGGCCAAAACCAACTTCTGGATCGATCCGGCCGAAGAACTGATCGGCCTGATGATGACACAGCACATGCCGCTCGAGCCGTATCCTGTCCAGGAGCGCTTCCGCAATCTCACCTACCAGGCTATTGTCGACTAGACCACTGGGTGCTGTGCTGCTTTGCTGCATCTGTACGACCTTCATTTTGCTTTTCGCTCCAATAACCGAGCCTGCTCACTGTGTTGCCATTCGTCAGGCACCTGCGAGACCTTTTCCCGTCCAGAGGGCTGATGCACTGGCTTCCCTAGTGGGCGAACCTTGAGCGAACCCGCCTGCCATTCGTCAATTCGCTCACGTGCAATTCTACAGAAATCTGGGTCTTGTTCACTCGCAACTGCGCGGCGGCCGTGGCGCAGTGCGCCTACGATCGATGTGCCAACGCCACCATAAGGATCAAAAACAGTGTCATCCGGATTCGTCATCGCAAGTACACATCGTTCGACAAGTTCCACGGGAAATTGGCACGGATGCTCAGTCTTCTCTGGATGATTCGACTTGACATTGGGAATATCCCACATGCAGGTTTCCCATTCCTCTGCCATCAGTTGCCAGATATCCGATGGATTCTTTCCTTTGGGATTGCCCGACGGTTTTCCAATATTGGGACCCTTGAAGTGACGCTTACCCGGATATTTCGACGGCACGCGGACGTCATCAAGATTAAAGGTGTAGTTGTCTGTCTTTGTGAACCACAAGAGCGTCTCATAGC
The DNA here is from genome assembly GCA_903879975.1 of uncultured Chloroflexota bacterium. Taxonomy (GTDB): domain Bacteria; phylum Chloroflexota; class Anaerolineae; order Caldilineales; family Caldilineaceae; genus Caldilinea. The sequence goes on from CAIRNL010000153.1 coordinate 5,797, forward strand.
GACCCGAAAAGCGCTTCGATGCGTGCAGACCATGCCCAAAGTGCCAGACTATTCGATTGCGCAGTTTCATGCCAAACCGCTTAAAGATCGGATAGTAGTAAATGTCTAGCGGGAAAACTTCGCCATCTTGAACAAAGTTGCCCACCTGCCAACAAACACTGCCTGTATCTGCCAGTTTGTCGATCATCTGGCCAAGGACTTGTTCTTGCCCTGCCAGATACTGCTCGATTGTTGTACGCGTCTCATAGCTCTTCCCCAGATTGTATGGCGGGGACGTGATGACAAGATCAACCGCGCCATTAGGCATCTGGGCAAGTAACTGTATCGTATCCCCTTCAAACAGTACGACCCGTGCATCAGGCACATACTTGTCTTGCACAACCAGTTCGCTTGTCACATAGAGAGGTTCTGTCGTTTTCCCTGCCATCATCTCTGACCTTTACGCTACAGTGACGCCTGTGTACCTATCGGAATATAGCACAAACGAGCTACAAACGCGAACACAACAAAATCGTTACACCGTTTCTCAAACACATCGCCGTTCTGCCCATTGCCGATTCCACCGCCCGGATCAACAAGACGACTTCGACACCGACCTGTTGGCCAGGCTCGGGATCGCAGTCGCTTGACACGCGGAGATGCCTGACATCGTGCTGTATTCGCGCTGCCCTCTGTGCCACCTCTGCTATAATATTCGTGGCGTGCGACATCTGTCTGCGCCAGCCAGACCGCCAACCAACCAGGAACAGTGACCGAATGAGTGCGCAGAACCATGCATCCGAACCGCCGGAACCCTACCCGCTGACCTTCGACCCCATTTTCAAAGACTACCCGTGGGGCGGGCGCAACCTGGAAAGCAAACTCGGGCGCACCATTCCTGCCGGCATCGTTGCCGAAAGCTGGGACATCGCCGCGCACCCTAACGGTTCGAGCGTCGTCAACAACGGTCCACTGGCTGGCAGCACACTGCCCGAAGTGCAGCAATTAATGGGCGAAGCACTTGTCGGCGAGTGTTCCAGTGAGGCACAAAATTCTGGCAAGTTTCCTCTGCTCATCAAAATTCTCGACGCCAACCGCTGGCTCTCCGTGCAGGTTCATCCGAATGACGAATATGGCCTGCGCAACGAAGGTGAATACGGCAAGACTGAGATGTGGGTCGTGCTCCGAGCCGAGCCAGGCGCCGAGTTGATCTACGGCTTCAAGCCGGGCATCACTCGCGATGCCTACGCTGCCATCATCGGCACCGACGCCAGCACCGAGCCGCTGCACCGTGTCGCCGTCAAACCGGGTGACGTCATTTTCGTGCCCGCCGGCGCCATCCACGCGCTAGGGCCGGGCGTCATGGTCACCGAAATTCAGCAGAACAGCGATACCACCTATCGCATCTGGGATTGGGGCCGGCCGCGACCGCTCCATCTGCGCCAATCGCTCGACGTACTCAATTTCGACCAAGTGGAGCCAGGACCGGTGCAGCCGGAAGTATTGCTCGACGAGGACGGCTTCTGCATCGAACGGCTGGCGCGTTGTCCCTACTTTGAGACCGAACGCATCACCATGCAGGCAGGCAATGACTATTTCGGCCAGTGCGACGGCACCACGTTCGAGCTCTGGGCGGTCATCGAGGGCAACGCCACCCTCTACAGCGACGCCGATCCCGTCTCGCTCGCGGCTGTGCAGTGGGTACTGCTGCCTGCCGAACTAGGTGATTTCCAGATTCAGGCTGACAGCTACACCATCCTGCTGCGCGTTACCGTGCCGGACGACGCCGCCTGACCACTCAACGAAAGCCATATCTTTTGCAGACGATAAAACCGAACCCAGATATCTCCTTCCGCCGCCTGATCGGCACCGGCATGATCGGCAAGCTACTGGTCGATATCGGCAACCAGATTTTCAACCCCTTCCTACCCATCATCGCTGCCGGGCTGGGTGTCAGCATCGTGACGATGGGCCAGTGGGTCGGCCTACGCAGCGCCATGGGGATCTTTGCACCCTTCAGCGGCGCCATCGCCGACCGTCACGGCTACCGACTGGTCATTCGCGCCGCCCTGCTTGCCAACGCTGCCGGCTTCCTGCTCCTGGCCTTCTCCACGGCGCCCTGGATGATCGTCGTCGGCATGATGCTGGCCGGGCTGGGGATCGGCGTTTTTGTGCCGAACCTGCAGGCCTACGTCAGCAGCAAGTTGCCTTATGGCCTGCGCGCCCGCGGCATGGGCATGATCGAATATTCGTGGGCGCTGACCGGTATCGCCGGCCTCTCGCTGGTGGGTCTGCTCATTGCCGCCACGAGCTGGCGTACACCGTTCATACTGCTCGCCGTGGGCATGGTGGTTATGAGTTTCGCCTTTGGCGCGCTGCCCGACATTCCGCGCCAGCCCACCACACCGGTTGCAACCAAGCCTGCTGCGCGCTGGCGCCAGGCACTTGCGCTCTTCAATCTGCGCACCAATCAGCGTTCAGCCTACGCTACCATCCTGACCGGCGCGCTGAGCTACTTTGCTGCCATGCAAATCATGATCGCGCACGGTGCCTGGCTGGCAGAGCAGTATGGGCTGGGACCGGCAGAACTAGGGTTCGTTGCCTTTTTGTTCGGCTGGTTCGATCTGGCAGCCAGCGTCTCGGTCAGCCTCTTCACGGATCGGATTGGCAAGAGACGCAGTGTTCTCATCGGCATCATCGGCTCGCTCATCGGCTATGCACTCATGCCAGCGTTCAATACTGGCGTCACGCTGGCCGTTGTCAGCATCGCCTTTGCACGCATGTGCTTCGAATTCAATATTGTGAGCCATTTCCCGTTACTCAGTGAACAGGTGCCGACGCAGCGCGGACAGGCCATGGCGCTCGGCTCGGCTGCGGTACTCATCGCCGGCACTGCGGCCGGCTTCAGTGGGCCGTGGCTCCTCGTGACCCTCGGCGTCCCTGCCCTGGCGTGGAGTTCTGGCGCCGCCGTCGCCGTTGCCCTCGCTGTCGTTTTCTTCTTCGTCCGTGAACAGTCGGCCTGACGGCTCTGGAGATGGTGCTGCGCCGATTTCTTGAGTGCTCTGTGTCCCTCGATCTTTGCGGCTACGTTACCCTTCGCAGGAAATCGAGGATGAGCGGTACGAAGTCAGCGAGATCGGCGATGCGGGCGGCGGCAACCTGACGCTGTGCCCCCAAGAGCAACGTCAACGCCGGGTTTCTCGTATGCTTGCCGTGGCTACAATCTTCCACGTTACCGTGGTCGCTGGTCACGATGATCAGGGTATGCTCCAGATCGGCGGCGTCGACCAGGCCGGCGAGGAAACCATCAAAGCGGTGCAACAGAGCCACGGCTGCGTCGCGATCGCCTGCATGGCCAAGCAGATCGGTCTGCCAGTGCTCAAAGAAAACAAAGTCATATGGCCGGCTGATCTGCCACAAGACACGGCCAGCTTCGTACGGCGTGTAGAGCGGCGCATCAAGATAGCCGAGTTCATTGCGCCACGCCTGGTTCGTGAAGTCTGCAGCGAGGGCACGGCCGGCGCAAATATCGTCGTGCGTCAGGAGTGGTTGACCACCCACGGTGACAGCATAGGGAATGGCGCTGAGCAGGAGCTTACCACGCTTTACGGCATCAAAATAGCGCTGCGGATAGGCGTTGCAGAAGTAGGGGCTGAGGCCGCCATCCGCCAGTTGGCGGAAGACACTGCCCTCATCCAGGATGGCGCGCACGCGTGCGTCGGGCCGTGGGCCGTAGTGCTCGCCCAGGCGCTGCGCGGCATTGATACCGGTAACAATAGCGGCCTGCCCCGTGGCGCTCTGCGGCCGCCCCGGCACGCCCAAGGTGGCATCAGTGGGCACCAGCTCGGCCATAGCGGTGGAAAGGCGGCCCGTGTCGGCAACGAGCCGGTGACCCTCCAACAATGCGCGCAACGTTGGATAGGCATCAGCCGCCAGCGGATTGATGGCCGCGTCGTCCGGCCCCAGCCCGACACCGTCGAGAAAAAGCATGATAATGCGCTTCCGGGCCACCATCACCGACCTCGCCCCTGAACATCACAGCTGGCGGTGCCAGACTCCGCCCACTTGTCCAGGCGGACGGTCAATTCGGCCAGCAATTCAGCCGATATCGGCGGGCACCACGGGCCGTAGGATGATACACTCCCTTCGATCATACTCACTTTGTCCTGAGGGTGAAGCTGGCTCAATCTCCACGCCGTCGATTGACGGCCTACGACGCCGCTATTATACAATAACTAGCGTTGGAATCTTGCCGGTTCGCTGGCGTCATGCGTCATCGGCAGGGAATGACGTATCCGCATCACGCAGGAAAGGCCAGGCCATGCCCGTCGACTTCGCCACCGCACGTGGCATCCTCTTCACTGACCAGTATCAGCTCACCATGGCGCAGCTCTATTTCCGCCACGGACTGCACGAGTTGGAGGTCCAGTTTGACCACTTCTACCGGCACAATCCCAACTACGCGCAACACCAGGCCGGCTACTGCATCAACGCCGGGCTGGAGTGGTTTCTCGATTGGATGAAGGATACCCGTTTCCGGCCAACCGACCTGGAGTATCTGCGCAACCAACGCAACATCGAGGGTAAGCGCATCTTTGCCGACGACTTTCTCGCCTACCTGCGCAGCTATGGCAACTTTGACGGGTTGAATATCTTTGCGATTCCTGAGGGACGCGTCGTGCACCCCAACGTGCCGCTGACCATGGTGCGCGGGCCGATGATCATGGCACAGATCATGGAGACAGCGCTGCTGAACAAGCTCAACTTTCAGACGTTGATCGCCACCAAGGCAGCGCGTCTGGTCGAAGCGAGCCGTGGCGGCACTATCCTGGAATTCGGGTTACGCCGTGCCCAGGGCGACGGGGCAAGCGAGGCGACGAGGGCTGCGCTGATCGGTGGCGCCAACTTCAGCTCGAATGTGGGCGTCTCGCACATCCTGGGGATGTCCCCCAAGGGCACGCATGCCCACAGCATGGTACAGTTGATGATGGCACTGGGCGAAGGGGAATTGGGCGCATTCCGCGCCTACGCCGAGCTCTACCCCGACGACTGCGTGCTGCTCGTTGACACGGTGGATACCTTGCACAGCGGTGTGCCCAATGCCATCCGCGCCTTCGAAGAGTTGCAGCGCAAGGGGCACCGTCCGGTAGGGATTCGCCTCGACTCAGGAGATCAGGCGTACCTGAGCATCCAGGCGGCCAAGATGCTCGACGAGGCCGGCTTCGGCCAGACCTCAATCGTGCTCTCCAGCGACCTGGACGAGTTGGTCATCTGGCAGATCCTCACGCAGATCCAGCAAGAAGCGCCGCGTTACGGTGTCGACGCCGACCAGCTCATCAAGCGGCTGGTCTACGGTGTTGGTACGCGACTGATCACCTCTTGGGGTGAGCCGGCACTGGGCGGCGTCTACAAGCTGGTAGCCGTCAAGAAGAACGGCGACTGGAACTCAGCGATCAAGGTCTCCGAATCGCCGTCGAAGACACCGACACCCGGCAACAAGCGCGCCTGGCGCATCTACGACCGGCGCCAGAAGGCCGTTGCCGACCTGCTGACGCTGGAGGACGAGGTCCCTGCAACGCAGGAGGTGTTGCATCTGCGCCATCCTAGCGACCACACGAAGATGCAAATGTTGCGTTCCGAGCAGATCAGCCGCATTGAGGCACTCCATGAGGAAGTCTTTGCACAGGGACGCAGTGTCGCCGCAATGCCGCCGCTGGACGAGCTGCGCCGCCGCTGCGCTGAGGACGTGGAGGCGCTCGACCCTGGTGTGCGTCGCCTGGTCAATCCGCACATTTATCATGTTTCGCTGAGCCAGCCGTTGTGGGACTTGAAACAGGAGTTGATCGATGCGGCACGGCGCACCAACATTGTCCAGGGCAAATAGCGCAACGGGCGCTCGACCTTTTCAGTCGAGCGCCCGCGCGCAATACCCCAGAACAGGAACAGGAGAGGAGGTATTCGCTTATTCTTCGGACCAGGACTCTACGACCAATCGGAAGATATCACTCTCGGTGATCATCCCGACGGCCTGGCCATTGCGCACGGCCGGCAAGCCGCTCACCTGGTACTCCAGCATGCGTTCGGCTGCTTCCTGGATGGTTGCGCTCGGGCTGATGGTAATTGGCGAGTAGGTCATGGCCTCGCGTACTGTGCGCTGGGTCAGCAGGATGCGTGTTGCTTCGTCCGCTTCCTCCACGGAGACCGGCACGTGACGCAAAATGTCACTATATGTGATGATGCCAATGAGTTCGCGGTCGACCACCGGCAGGCGCCGCACCTCGTTCTCGATCATCAGCGCATAGGCATCGGCTAGGCTTGCGTCTGGCGCAACGACAATCACATTCTCGCTCATCCAATCCTGGACTTCGGTCAGGTGACGCTTGATCATGAGGAGCCTCCACATCGATTCTGCTCAGGACGATCGAATGCGAACCAACAGGACGGATTGCTCCGCATAGCGCACAATCGTGTTGGCGATACTGCCCGGGAAGTGACCGGGGCTGGACTCGCTGCCGACAACTACCAAATCATAGTCTCCATCGCGCACGCGCTGCAAGATGACTTCAGGAACCGAGCCCGGCTGCAGGATGATGGACGAGCGATTGAACCCGTACGCCTCGATCTTGCGCTCCCATTCGTGCAGCATGGTCGACAGTCGCGTGCCCTGGGAGAGCGCGATCTCGACATCGATAGTGGTCGTCGATTCTGGCGAAAGGTAAGGGGCCGCCGACGGTGGCATGACGTGGAGCAGGTCAAGGCTAGCGCCAGTCACTTGAGCAAACTGTGCGCCCACAGAGACGACGGCCTCATCCTCGACACCGGCGCAGAGCAGCACGCGACGGAAGATGTGGCGGTTGCCCTTGACGAGGAGGACCGTACTCGCCGCTTCCTGTACCAAGCGATGAGCGGTCGGGCCGACCGCCTGAGCACTGCCAGCGCCGCGATCGGAAAAGGCGCCGACCACGAGCAGATCGACCGGATGTTTCTGCAAGTGTTGGAGGAGAACCTCGTCAGGATAACCGACCAGCGGCAACACCTCCGGCTTCGGATCGAGATTGGCGACAAGGTTCAAGGTCTCCTTCATCATGCGCTGGGCCTGGCTTGCGCCCTCTCGACCAGAAGTCGTGACGAGTACCCCCAGCTTGCCACCGAAAGCAGCCTGTAATTCGCCGGCCAGGGAGACGGCACGCTGGCTAAAAGCCGAGCCATCGGTCACCACTGCAATGCTCAGGTTTGTGCCCTTGCCCAGCGCAGAGGCCAACTTCTCGCCGGCAGTCTTGACCACTGCCGCATTTTCAGGGCGCAGCAGCAGTACGGGCACTGAGGCGCCACGCAACACGCGCTCGGCCACGCTACCCATCACGAGCCGGCTCAGTCCAGAGCGGCCATGTGTAGCCATGGCGACCAGGCTCACCGCTTCCTCGTTGGCATATTGCACAATACGCTGCGCCGGGTCGCCGAAATGTGCTTCGAGCTTGACCATGTAGCCCATCTCGTGCAGGCGGTCGGCCTCGGGTCGCATCTCGGCAATCAGACCTTCGCGTGCGGACTGCATCTCATGCTCGACTTCGACGTAACCGCGTTCGACCGCGCTGCTGTACGTTTCGTAGGAGCCGGTGAGTGGATAGTTCCCCACCAGCATATCGCGGGGGGAGGAGACCTCCAGCGGCATGCTAGGTGGCGGTGCGACGCGCAACAAGACAAGCGCAACATCGCGCGGATCGAAGAAATCCAGCACGACACGCATGATCTGCCGGCTGAAGTCGGAGCCGTCTAGCGGTATCAAGACTTTGCGCTTTATCATGATCGCCCCCTCAGGACCACACCTACCGCAGCAGAACGCCAGTCGGATCGTACTTCCAGGATTGTAAGACTTTCATGTAATTGGCACGCTCAAACGCCGCCGGCTCGGCAACATTGCGTTGGCTCATGCTGCCGCACGCCTGCTGAATAGAGTCGTACTCGTGTTCCTCGAGCCAACGCGCCACTTCCTGTACGATCAGGCCGATCCGCTGCACGCCATTGCGCAACAGTTCGGACGCCATCATCGTGGCGTTGGCACCGGCCATGACGGCCTTGAGCACATCCTCATAGGTGTGGATGCCGCTCGTAATGGCGAAGTCCACCGGCACCTTACCGTGCAGGATCGAGATCCAGCGCAGCGGCAAGCGCAGTTCCCAGGCACTGGAAAGCGCCAGGTTGGGCACAACTTCCAGGCGTTCCAGGTCGAAATCGGGCTGGTAAAAACGGTTGAACACTACCAGACCATCGGCGCCGGCCTTGGACAGGCGCATCGCCATGTTGGCAAAGGAGCTGAAATAAGGCCCGACCTTGATGGCCAGCGGGATGGAGATATTGGCCTTGACGTCGTGGACGACGTCAAGATACATCTGCTCCACCTCGCTGCCGGGCATGGCCGGGTCGGTGGGGATGTAATAGATATTGAGTTCCAGGGCATCGGCGCCCGCCTCCTGGATCATGCGCGCGTATTCGATCCAGCCACCAGTCGACACGCCGTTGAGGCTACCAATGATTGGGATAGAAAGGCTGCCTTTGGCGTGGCGGATCAGGTCGAGATAAGCGTGCGGCCCGACGTTGTAGCTATCCATCTCCGGAAAGTAGTCGAGTGCCTCCGCAAAGCTCTCGGCGCCGTAGGAAAGATAGTGATCGAGCAAGTGACTCTCGCCCACGATCTGCTCTTCAAAAAGCGAGTACATGACAATGGCGGCTGCGCCGGCATCTTCCATCCGCTTGAGTTTGTCCAGGCTGTCGGACAGCGGTGAAGCCGAGGGAACGACCGGGTGCTTCAGTTTCAATCCCAGGTAATTGGTAGACAGGTCAACCATGGGTAATGCCTCCTTTGGCAAGTGCGTCCTTGAAGGGATCTGCTGCGGAACCTGCGTGAGCCGTCGGGACAGCGCCCGGCCACGCTGCACACTCATACCGGCTCTGCTGCAAGATATTCCAAATCCTTCCAACGCATAGCAATCATTGCCTGTGCCTCGGCAATCAACGCTTCCGACGC
>CAIRNL010000154.1 GCA_903879975.1 uncultured Chloroflexota bacterium
CGCGCGCCGATCTCTTCTTTGCCGGGCAGATCACGGGCACCGAAGGCTATGTCGGCAGCACGATGGGCGGATTGGTGGCAGGCGTCAACATCATGCGGCTGCTGGCTGGAGAGGCACTGCTGAAGCTGCCCCGCACGACGATGATGGGCGCGCTGCTCCACTACATCACGCACGCCGAGTCGGCGACTTTCCAGCCCATGAAGGCCGCCATGGGACTGCTGCCCGAACTGGACGATGCGGTGCGCAACAAGCGGATGCGCTATGCCAGCTACGCCGAGCGCGCTCAGGCCGACCTTGACGAAACCCTGGCCGCGGCCGCGTTCGACGCGCAGGCGTTGCAGCCTGCCATTGGGCGTTGACCGACGCGCATCCGGCTTTTACGACCCTTTCCACTCACCAGCGCCAGGGAGACGCCTGTCATGTCCGCATCGACACCGCCTGCACCGAGCCGTCACGCTGCGTACAACGTTCTGAAACGAATCCCCTACTGGCTGCTGGCAGCACTCCTCCTCGGCGTGATCATGGCGTGGCGCATCGCCACCGACGACAGCTATGCCACGATCTTCACGGCAGTGGCCAAAGGCATCGGCATCACCGTCTACGTGACGATCGTCGCCTATGCCGGTGCGCTGGTCGTTGGCCTGCTGGTCGGTCTGGCGCGCGTTTCAAAGAACCGCGTGCTCTACGAGGTGGCAACCTTCTACGTGGAGATCCTCCGCGGTGTACCGATGCTGGTGCTGCTGCTCTACATTGCATTCGTACTGGCACCGGCAATGGTCTCTGCCGTCAACTGGCTGGGCGTGCAGTTGGCAGGGCTGGGACCCGTCGCAAAGCCGCTGGCTGAGTTGCGCGTGCGCGACTTCGACTACGCGATGCGCGCCATCATTGCCCTGATCATCGGCTACAGTGCCTTTCTCAGTGAAGTCTTCCGCGCCGGCATCGAAAGCATCGAGCGTGGCCAGGTGGAGGCAGCATACAGCCTCGGTATGTCGCGCTGGCAGGCTATGCGGCTGGTCGTGCTGCCGCAGGCCATTCGCCGCGTGCTGCCGCCGTTGGGCAACGACTTCATTGCCATGCTCAAGGACTCGTCGCTGGTCTCCGTGCTCGGTGTAGCTGACATCACGCAGATGGGCAAAGTCTATGCGGCAAGCACCTTTCTGTACTTCGAAACCTACAACATCGTGGCCTTCCTCTACCTTTCGATGACCATCGTGCTGTCGCTGCTCGTACGCTGGATGGAACGGAGGATGCCGCAAAACGAGCGCTGAGCGACGGAACCGCACACCGTCCTCCGGCGTTTCGGGAAAGAGTCCGGGCACAAAGTTGTGGCCAGACTGTACCCTTTACAAAATCGACTGATTCAGCGGCCCTTGAAAGGAGTCCTTCCTTGAAAAACCGAGTTTCCGGCTGGCCAGCGTTGACGCTGGTTGCCGCCCTGGTCTGGAGCACGCTGCCGGCGGCAGTTGTCGCTGCACCGGCCGTCCCTGTCGCCCAACAAAGCGAGACAGTCTCCGATGTGCTCACACGCGAGGTGCTAGCCAACATGACCTACCGCTCAGAACTGGCGCCGTCCGGCGAGGCAACGTTGGTGGACGGCACCTATGAAGATGCTGACAACCGTATCGTCGTCACGCTGGCAACGGAGCCAGGTGCCTACGGCACGCTCAATGGCCAGGACGCAGCTGCGGTGCTGATCGTGGAAGAAGGTGGCGGCAGCGGCAGCTTCACCAATCTGGCCATCGTCGTGGATCAGAACGGCACGCCGGTCAACGTGGCCAGCGCGCTGCTGGGTGACCGCGTCGACGTGACGAGTCTCGCCATCGAAAACGACCTGGTCAGCCTGGAGCTGATTCGCCAGGGGCCGGGCGATCCCATGTGCTGCCCGGCAGAGTTGGCGCGCGTCCGTTACACGCTGGACAGCGACCAGTTGGCCGTGGTGGACGAGACAGTGCTCGGACAGGGGGCGCAGGTCGTGGTGTATGAAGCGCCAGAAGGCGGCATGCAGATGCGCGTCGTCCCGGCAGCGCCCTATACAGCTGGGAGCGCAGCCATGCCGACGGGCGCACCGCTGCACACGATACTGAGTTTTCTCGGCTCGGACCCGGGGTCAGCACCGAGCGAGGGTGGCCCGTCGCTGGCTGTCTACCCAACGGACGCCTACGTACAGCTCTGGCAGGAGGCCGGCGATGAGACGATCGCCGATCTCGTCAGCGACCTACAAAGCACGCTGGCCGATTCACCGGCGACACTCACTGCGCCGCTGCCCATCGTCCCACCGGTGGCCGGCGTCGATACAGCTGTGCAGGTGCGCTATCTGACCGGCGACGGTTACCGTGGCGTGCGCTTCGTGGCGCAGTCGACGCTGGGCGGTGAGCCGACCGGCAACGAGCAGCGCTCCTACTATTTCAGCGGGCTGACCGACGATGGGCGCTATCTCATCTGCGCGCAGTGGCCGGTGGCGACGACTGCGGCCGCCGATGCGCTGGACAGCGCCGCCGACGCCTCATGGACGCCCACACTTAGCTCGCTCGATACCACCTTCCAATCGCTGATCGTCCAGGAACCAGGGCCAGCGTTCACAGCGGACGATCTGGCCAACATCGAATACCAGTCGATGTTGCTCGAGAAGCCAGTGCTGCTGGCCGATGGCGTCTACACCGAAACGGTAGTGCCGGATTCGGCCAGCGGCGTCACGACCGTACAGATACTCGACGATCCGATCCCATTCGGGTATGTGGACAAGCTCGACACGGCAGCTGTGCTGATCGCCGAGGACGGCGGTGGTACCGGCACCTTCATCACGCTGGCGCTGGTGCAGGAGATCGGCGGCATCCCTGTCAACACGGCCAGCACTTTCTTGGGTGACCGGCCTCGCGTCACCAACCTGGCCATCAACGCCGACGGCAGTATCACAGTCGACATGATCCAGGTTGGCCCGAACGATGCCGCGTGCTGCGCCAACATGCCGATGACAGTGAGCTACGTCAAGGTCGGCAATCAGCTCGTTGTGCGCAACCACGAATCGGCCACTCTCGACGCAGCCGGCTACGAAGGCCAGATCACAGCTGCAGTCGTGCAGCCGACGCCGTACGACAACACCGTACCGCCGGGCGGTCAGGGGGAGCCCAAGCATTTCCGCTGGACTGTTGGAGAAGGGGGCGAGCCGGTAGACGCTGCGGGCTACATCTCCGTCTATCCAGTGGAAGCCTATCAGGCGCTCTGGGAACTGGAAGGGGACCCCTCTGTCAGCGATACGCTGGTGCAGCTGGCGACGCTGCTCAGCGAGCAGCCGGTCGACCCGACGCCGCCCCTCCCTGTGCTGCCGCAGGTCGGCGCGACCAACGACTTTGCCGCGCAAGTTGCCTATCTGGACCTAGCAAGCGGCGGCAGTGGTGTACGCTTTGTGGGGCGATTTGCCCAGGATGTCTCGCCCATCGAAAACTTCCAGCTGCGCTACATCTTCCAGGGGCTGACCGAAGACGGCCAGTCGCTAGTCGTGGCCAGCATTCCGGTGACGGCGACAGCACTGCCCGCCGAGCCGCAGCCCATGGGTGGCGACGAGTACAACGAATTCGCCGCCAATTATGAAAGCTATCTGGCCGAGACGACGGCCACCTTCAACGAATTGGCTTCGACCGAGTTCACGCCCGACCTGGCCGTGCTCGATGCGCTGCTGCAGTCAGTGGCACCCGCAGCAGTGACGAACCCGTTGGCGCCCGACTCGCTGGCCAACATGGCGTACAGCTCTGAATTGGCGCTAGATAGCGTAGCGCTGCTGGAAAACGGGGTCTATACAGAAAGCATCGCTCCGGACAGCGCCAGTGCCATTACGATTCAACTCCTGCCAGCGCCCCTGGCCTACGGCACGCTCGACGGGCAGGAGGCGGCGGCAGTGTTGTTGGCTGAAAGTGGCGGGGGCAGCGGGACGTTCATCGTCCTGGCAATGGTCCAGGCGCCGGAGGGTGCACCGGTCAATGTGGCCAATGTGCCGCTGGGCGATCGCGTGCAGGTACAGACGCTGGCCATCGCCGACAATCAGATCACCGTCGAACTGTTGACACAGGGGGCAGACGATCCGATGTGCTGCCCGTCGCAGCCGGTGCGGCAGGTCTACGCGTGGGAGAGCGACACCCTTGTCCTGCTCGACGAAACGACCGGCAGTGCCAACGGCAGCAGCGAGTCGGCCCTGGCCGATACAACGTGGATCTGGCTCCAGACCCGGATGAACGACGACACAGTCAGGACGCCGGCTATGACAGGTGCGTTCATGCTGACCTTTGGCGCCGATGGTACGGCTGGCGCCACGACCGACTGCAACACCTTCAGTGGCTCGTACACCGAAGAAAGCAGCAGTCTGACGATCGAGTTGCCGATCACCACGCGCATGGCCTGCCCCGATGGCAGCCAGGAGCAGGAATTCATCGTTGATGTGACGAGCAGCAACAGCTATATCATCACGGGAGAGGGCAACCTGGCGTTGCTGCTGCCCTTCGACAGCGGCTCCGTGCTCTTCACGCCGGACTCAGGCGAGGCAGCCAGCGAAGGTGCGACGGCAGACGAAACGGCGCTCGAAGCGCCGGCAGACGGGCTGGCGGGTACGGCATGGAACTGGGTGCAGACGCAGTACAGCAACGATACCGTGGCCGCGCCGGCTGACCCGACGAGCTATGTACTCACCTTCGGCGTGGACGGCACGGTCAACGCCCAGGACGATTGCAACCTGCTCAACGGCACCTTCAACGAAGGCGAGAACGGCGAGCTGACCATTGAGCTCCAGACGTCGACGATGGCGGCCTGCCCACCCGGCTCGCTGCATGATCAGTTCGTGCTGGACCTGTCGGGTGTCGCCACGTACCTCATCCAGGAAGGCAACATGTTTGCTGCGATCAAGTTCGACACGGGCATCATGGAGTTTGCACCGGCGCCGTGAACGGCTGGGCAATTGAAGATGTTTTCAGGCTGGAGCTTTTGATCGGAGCCCTGTTTTGCGCGTACAATAGTGAATCTGTCGAATTGGCAGGCGGAGGGGAAGACTAACCGGCGGAGCGATCAGTGCTCCGGCGCAGGATACGGTACAGCATTGGTGAACTAGAGGAGCGACAATCATGAATGAGGCAAGCAAATTCCCCGTCAACGGTACGCACGGCAACAACGACGTCATGACCGGCAGCTTTGCAGTCAAGGTTGGCCTGGCACAGATGCTCAAGGGCGGCGTGATCATGGACGTCGTCACAGCGGATCAGGCGCGCATTGCTGAGGAAGCCGGCGCGTGCGCGGTCATGGCGCTGGAACGCGTCCCCGCCGATATCCGCAAGGATGGCGGTGTGGCACGCATGAGCGACCCACGCAAAATCAAAGAAATCATCGAGGCGGTGACGATTCCGGTCATGGCCAAGGCGCGCATCGGCCACATGGTGGAGGCGCAGATCTTGCAGGCGCTGGGCGTGGACTACATTGACGAGAGTGAGGTGCTCACGCCCGCCGACGAAGAGAATCATATCAACAAGCACAAGTTCACGGTGCCCTTTGTCTGCGGCGCGCGCGATCTGGGCGAGGCGCTACGCCGGATCATGGAAGGTGCAGCCATGATCCGCACCAAGGGCGAGGCAGGCACGGGCAACATCGTGGAGGCAGTGCGCCACGCGCGCACGGTCAATCGGGCCATCCGCCAGGTGCAGAATATGGACGAGGATGAGCTCTTCGCCTTTGCCAAGGAACTGCGTGCGCCTTATGCGTTGGTCAAGCTGACCGCCGAGTTGGGGCGATTGCCTGTGGTGAACTTTGCAGCAGGCGGCGTTGCCACGCCAGCCGACGCTGCGCTGATGATGCAGCTTGGCGTCGACGGCGTGTTTGTCGGCTCGGGCATCTTCAAGAGTGGCAGCCCAGAGAAACGGGCGCGTGCCATCGTCATGGCGGTGACGCACTACAACGACCCGCAAATACTGGCTGAGATCAGCGAGGACCTGGGCGAGCCGATGGTAGGCATCAACATCGATATCCTGGGCGATGCAGAGCGCATGGCGGCACGCGGATGGTAACGATCGGCGTCCTTGCCTTGCAAGGAGCGTTCGTCGAACACGAAACCATGGTGCGGCGCCTGGGCGCGTGTGCCGTGCAGGTACGCAAGCCAGAGCAGCTTGTCGGCCTGGACGGCCTGATCCTCCCGGGCGGCGAGAGTACGACCATGGGGCTGGTAGCAGAGC
>CAIRNL010000155.1 GCA_903879975.1 uncultured Chloroflexota bacterium
CTGCCAGGTAGAGAGCGCCAGCCGGCCTTCCGGCGCCAGCAGGCCGGCCATCTCTGCGAGTAAACGCCGGCGCAGGCCATAGCCGGGGAAATGATGCAACACTGCCAGACAGACAACGGCATCGTAGGGCACGTCGCCAGCTGCAGCGACCCAGGCAGGGAGCGCCAGGTCGACCTGGGCAAAGCGACAGGACAGACCGGTGCATTTGGCTGTCTGTTCGGTGGCTAGGGCCAACAGTTGTAGGTCGCCATCCAGTCCCGTATAGTCCCCACAGAAACCTGCTGCGGCCAACGCCCGGGCAAAACGGCCATTGCCGCAGCCCACGTCGAGCATGCGGCCAGTCGCCGGCAGCGTCGTCGCCAACTGCCGGGCAAGCGTCACCATGCCCGCTGGCAGGCTCTGTCGCGTGCGGTCGAACTCATCGGCGACGATTGCGTAGAATTGCCGGTTCAAGTCAAGCAGACGTTCCTGGACATCGGGATGCATAGGTAAAAAAATCCTCGTGGCGACTGTGGTATACTGTGTGCGATGATTATATCGCCTCGTCCCAGAGCGAGCATAAGTCAGACTGGATCGAGGGAATTTCTGTGAGCGGGGAACGGTCGATCTGACACCATGAAGCGCATCCTGACGCCGGAGGAGATTCCGGCAGATGTCATTGAGAAGGTCGAAGCGTGGCAGGTCAAGCGCCGCGACTTCGATCCGGCTGCGCATGCGGCCTCGCTGTACGCCATTTTCCAGGAGGTACTGGCTGTGCGCGAAGGCGAATGGCCGGAGCGCAACGGCCTGCAGCCCATCCTCGTACGCCACCCAAAGCAGGGCAAGGGGCTCTACTCCAAAGCGAACCTGATCGCCGGCTACCGCTATCTGGTGGCAGAAGGGGACATCGAAGCGGATCCGCTCCTGGAACAACGCATCCGCATGAAGCCCATGCGCACACAGAGCGGCGTGGCGCCGGTTACCGTGCTGACTGCGCCGGCTGGCTGTCCGGGAAAATGTATTTTCTGCCCTGATGACTGGCGCATGCCCAAGAGCTACATCTTCGACGAGCCCGGCTGCCAGCGCGCCGAGCGCGACGGCTTCGACCCGTTCAAGCAGACGCTGGGCCGCATCCAGTCATTCGAGAGCATTGGCCACGACGCCAGCAAAGTAGAGTTACTGATCCTGGGTGGCACATGGAGCGCCTACAGCCGCGACTACCGCGAGTGGTTCGTGCAGCGCTGCTTCGACGCCATGAACGCCGCCGGCGGCTCGGCACAGGCCCACTCGTCCTCGCTGGCAGAGGCACAGGCGCTCAACGTCAGGGCACGCCATCGCAACGTCGGCCTGGTCATCGAAACGCGGCCGGACTGGATCACGCCCGAGGAGATCGTGCACCTGCGTAGGCTGGGCGTGACCAAGGTGCAGATCGGCGTACAGAGCCTCGACGACGAGATTCTAGCTCTCAACCAGCGCGGCCACGACGTGGCTGCTGTCCGCCATGCGCTGGGCCTGCTGCGTACGGCCGGATTCAAACTACATCTGCACTGGATGCCCAATCTCTACGGCGCCACGCCTGCCAGCGACCGCGCCGACTTTGCCCGCTTCTTTGAGGATTCGGCCATCCGGCCTGACGAGTTGAAAATTTATCCCTGCTCACTCATTGCCGGCACTGAGCTCTACAACCGCTATCTCGCCGGAGATTATGTGCCGTACAGCGAGGACGAACTAGTCGATCTACTGGCCGACGTCAAGCCGACGATTCCACCCTATACGCGCGTCAACCGCCTCTTCCGCGACATCCCGGCGCATCACATCCAGGCCGGCGTCAAGCTGAGCAATTTGCGCCAGGTTGTACACGAAGCATTAGAACGCCGGGGGCAGCGCTGCGGCTGCATCCGCTGTCACGAAATTCGCCGCCGAGAGGTGAGCTTCGAGCAGCTCGATCTGCGCGTGTACAGCTACACCACGGACCTGACACAAGAGTACTTTCTGCACTACAGCACCAATGATCGCTACGCCGAACCGGGGCTGATTGCGGGCTTCCTACGTCTGAGCCTGCCCAACGCAGTGCAGAGCGGCAGCCGTGCCTTTTTGCCCGAGATCGCCGGTCATGCCATGATCCGCGAGGTGCACATTTATGGGCCGGCGTTACGGATTGGTGCCGAAAGCAGCGGACAGCCCCAACATGTCGGCCTTGGCACGCGCCTGCTCGACGCAGCCCGGCAGATCAGCCGTCGCGCCGGCCATACGCACATCAGCGTGATTGCGGCCACAGGCACGCAAGCTTACTATGCGGCGCGCGGCTTTGCCAACGGTGAGCTGTACATGACGGCCTCGCTGTGACGTCTGTCTACGCGCCGTTCTTGCTCTTTCCTGTCAATCGCCCGATCCGTGCCAGCACGCCCGCTGGATCGTCGGCCAGCACAGCATCGACGCCCCACGTTATGTAGTACGGCAGCCGAGTCTCCGGGGTCGGGTCAAGCGGTGCGACAATGCTGCCCATGCGGTGGGCATGGGCGGTATAGAAAGGGTTGAGATACATGAGCGGCCACAAGGGGCCCAACAGCCGTGCGCCCCGTCGCGGCCAGGGGTTCTTGAGGGTAATGTGCCCGATGGGAATGTCTGGGCAGATGGACTCCACGGCAAGGACGTGTTCGAAGTGGAACGAAACCAACGCAGACCGCCGCAACACCCCTCCCTGCATCAGAGTATCCACTAGAATCTGCGCGTATTTCTCCTGCAAGAAGAGCGGGTCCTTGAGTTCAAGCAACAGCGGCGTCTGGCCGCCCGTAGCCGCAATCAGATCGGCCAGTGTCGGGATGCGATCAGTCCCCAGCGTGCCATCCGGGCGACGTGTGCGCAAGCGCTGCAACTCATCCAGCGAGTGTGCGCGCACCGGGCCGGTACCCTCGGTCATGCGCTCCAGCGTCGGGTCATGAAAGAGGATGAGCTGGTCGTCGGCAGTGAAGCGCAGGTCGGTCTCGAGCGCGTCGGCGCCCTGTCCGAGCGCCAGCAAAAAGGCCTGCAGGGTATTCTCGGCCTCTATCAGGCGGGCGCCGCGGTGAGCCACCACGAAGGGACGGCCCACGCGCCTGCGCTCGGCACGAAATGTATCCCAATCCATGCGGTTACACCCCACCTTTTGTCCATAGCGTGACGCTCAGCGCCGGCAACGTACCTGCAGCGGCCGCACCGGTGCCGCCCCAATCGATCCAGGGGCCAGCCGGCAATTCGCCCAGATGGAGTGCGTCACCGATGTTGACCGCAACCAGCACGCGACTGTCGCCGGCGCGTCGTTCGAAGAGCCAGAGGCCGCGTGCATCGTCGAGCAGATAGGTGATGATGGCGCCATCGACCAGAGCACGATGCGTGCGACGTGCAGCGATTAGCCGGGTCGTGTAGGCCAGCAGGTCCCTGTCCTGTGCGGCCCCCCACAACATAGGATGGCGCGATTCCTCGCGCCAGGGGCCTTTAGCACGCGGCTGGCTCAGCCCGACCTCGGTGCCATAGTAGAGGCAAGGCGAGCCGCCTACTGTGAAGAGCAGGCCGAGTGCCAGGCGCAGCCGCTGTTTCTCGTTGCCTGCCGCCCACAGGAAGCGATTCATGTCGTGGTTGTCAATGAAGGCGGGCAGCAGGAAGCTGTCGCCGAAAAAGGCGCGGCTGGCCTGAGATTGGGTGGCAAACTGGCTGAGGGACATCTGCGGTTTTGGCAGCGCACAGAGCATGCGCACGGCACGGCAGAAACTGAAATCGAGACAACCATCGAGACGGCCCGTGTACGTGCGCAGTTTCTCACCGGCTAGCGTTACCTCACCGAAGAGCCAGCAGTCAGGCCGTGCCTGTCGGCACGCCGCGCGGAAAGCGCTCCAGAAGACATGGCTGGGGCCGGCTGCATAGTCAAGCCGCAGACCATCGGCGCCAGCCCGCAGCCAGTGTTGTGCGGCGCCGTTCAGGAAGTTACGCACGGCAGGATGGTCTGCGTCAAGTTGCGGCATGGTTGCCGCATCAAAAAAGGTGCGATAGCCATGCTTGTAGGCCGGATCGAAGCTGAACCACCGGCGATACTCGCTGTCAGTGTCGTTGAGGGCCACCACAAAGGGCGCAAATTGCACGCTCGTATGATTGGCTACGAAGTCGAGGATCACCCGCAGACCGCGTGCGTGCGCCGCCTCGAAGAGCGCCACGAGATCGGCATTGGCACCAAAGCGCGGGTCGACGTTGTAGTAGTCGCTGGTGTCGTAGCCATGGTAGGATTCAGTGACGAAGACAGGGCTAATCCAAATGGCTGTGACGCCCAGCGCAGCGATGAAGTCGAGATGCTCGATGACACCGCGCAGTGTACCGCCGGCAAAATGCTCCATTTCACCCGGCTCCAACCAGCGATTCTCAACGCCGCTGAAGCGGTCTACGAAAACGTGATAGATCACGGCTTCACGCGCCCACTCGGGCGGCGTTGCAGTGTCCACATGATAGCCATAGAGCGTGCGCGGTTGCACAGTGCGGTCGAGGTTCAGCTCACTGCTCCAGACGGAAAGCAGTGGGTCAAAGGTGCGCCACCCTTCAATCGCATACTGCACCAGCGTCCCCTCCGGCTGGCCGGGGAGCTCGCCTTCCCATACCGTCACATAGTCCCAGATCAGCGACTCCCAGCGCGTGGCGACCGGGGTCAGCCTGACAGCCGTACCGTTGATGGCACGGCCATGCATGCCATTGGGCAGTGAACCGTCAACCGTCACGTAGGCAGTAAGGCAGTCGATCGCTGTGTCGGGTCCCACCTGGACTGTGATGTGCACCGGGCGATCTGGGATC
>CAIRNL010000156.1 GCA_903879975.1 uncultured Chloroflexota bacterium
CAATCCCTGCGCTACAATGGCGCAGATATGCATCTTTCTGTTGACAGCCGCAGGAGCGGTTCACCGGCCTGGTTGCGGCTTGCCCTGCTTGTCCTGCTGCTGGCTGCCTTTGCGCTGCGCCTACATGAACTTGCCCGCCAGGATATCTGGTGGGACGAAGCTCGCAATATCGACGTCGCGCTGCGTCCCTTTTTCCAGATTGCGACCGCGCCCGAGCTGGACATTCAACCGCCCCTCTATTACTGGTTTCTGCACGGCTGGGATCGCCTGTTGGCCGTCACTATCGGGCAGGCACCGGCTGCGCTGGCGTACAGCAGCCGGCTGCTCAGCGTCTTTGCCGGCGTGGTCGGCGTAGCGCTGTTGGCAATGTTGGGCCGGCTGACCGGCGGCGCGACTGCGGTGCTGCTGGCAGTGGCCGTCGGCGCGCTCTCGCCTTTCTGGCTGGGCGAAAGCCAGGAAGTTCGCATGTACACGACCGGTTTTGCCCTGCTGGCCGGCGCATCGGCCGCGCTGTTGAGCGCCGTTCGCCGCTGGCAAGGCCAGCCACAGCGCCGGCTCTTTTCCGGCCCGTCGCTGCTTTTCGTGCTGCTGTCCGCGGCGGCGCTGCTCACGCACTACAACGCCGTCTTCGTGCTCGTCGCCTGGTACGCGTGGTGGGGCGTGTGGGCGCTGCTCCAACCCGAACGCGGGCGTCATCTGTTGAGCGTGGTTTTTCACGGTGTGCTGATGGCCCTGCTCGTTGCGCCCGTCGCTCCCATCGCGCTGCGCCAGATTCCGCACTACGAAAATCCGAACATCGCCATCATCCATGTGGGCGAATATCTCTGGCAGAACTGGCAGGCATACCTGGGCGGCTATGCATTCGATGCCAGCTGGCTGGCCGGCAGCGGCGTGGTCTGGCTGTGGGGTGTCCTCGCCGTGGGCGTCGTGGGCGTTGCCGCCGGCGCTGCGTCCCTACGCGGCCGGTTTGCCGCCGCCGAATCAACCGCAGCGCGCACTTCACTGGGTGCGCACACTTTTCTGCTGACATGGCTGGTAGGCGGGCTAGGGCTCTACTACGTCGCCGTACTTGACCGCAACGCCTTCAACGTGCGCTATGCCAGCTTCGTGACACCGGCACTCTACACGTTGCTCGGAGCGGGGTTGGCCAACTACGAGCGCTGGTGGCGGCCACTGCCCTCCCTGCTGTTCCTGTTCGTTGCAGCGGGACTCGTCCACGGCGCATACGCCGACATCTACGATGGCCGCTACGACCGCGAGCACATTGCCGACGTGACCCGCTGGTTGCGCGCCAGCACAGAAGCCGGCGACGTCATCTTCGTCGACCAGAAATATCCCTTCGGCTTCTACTACCAGCCTTACACCATCGATGCCGTGGTGCCATCCGGCGCCACGGTGCCAGCGCGTTACCTGTTCGTCGATATCAACACCATCGACGAGCGGTTGAACGAGTGGGCGGGCGACGCACGTCGTGTTTTCTGGGTGCAGTGGTTCGAGAGCGACACTGACCCGCGCCGCAGCGTGCAGTTCCTGCTCGACCAGTATGGCCATCACGCCGGTGAACAGGTCTTTCAGGGCTACACCATCAACTGGTGGACTCTCGATCCGCCGACTGAGTTTTCCCTGGCGCCGAACCTTGCGCCCCTTGCGCTGCGCTTCGATCAGGCGGTCGAGACGGTGGAGACCTCGCTGCCCGCAGAGCCGTTGGCAGCTGGGGACTCAGTGCCCGTGGTCATCCGCTGGCAGCGCGTGTCCGGCGGCACGATCGGCCGGCCCCTCAAGGCACGCGTGGCGATCTACGACGCAGCAGGCAACCGCCTGGCGCAGTCCGACGAGCGACTGCTCAACGATCGCCACCGCGCACCCGACCAGTGGCAGCCGACAGATCGGCCCCTCAACGTGTACAATCTGGCCACGCCCGCGAATCTA